>DASRZG010000203.1:0-4674 GCA_035686585.1 Phycisphaerae bacterium | reverse complement strand
TTCGTCGTCCGCGACCGGCTGGAGGTTTTTCGCATCGCCCTCCAGCAGGTGCCCCAACGCAGCCGGTTTTACCGGATCGTCGGCGACTCGTTGGCGGAGGTCGCTCGGGCGTCGGACTGGCTGGACGGGTACGGGCGGATCCACGCCAAGTACGGGCAGTACAACCACTGCAAGGTTTACCAGGAAACCGGCACGCTGATCAACACGCTGCGGTTCGCCGAGGACATCGGCGACGGCATCTGCAAGCAGGTCTCCCAGGGCAACGACACGGACAGCTACGGCTGCACGGCCGGGTCGATCCTGGGCGCCTACTTCGGCCCGGGTCATCTGGACGCGCGGTGGCTGGCGCCGTTCGGAGACCGGATCCACACGTCGCTGGCGTGCATGCACGAGCAGTCGCTGTCGGTGCTGGCCGATCGCATCGGCAACCTGCCGGGCCTGACGCTGGGCGGGGCCTGAGGCCGGCGGGGGGGCAGCAAAAAGGCCCGCCGCATGGCGACGGGCCTGTCAAGACAGCGGGCGATGGGATTTGAACCCACGACAACAACGTTGGCAACGTTGTGCTCTACCAACTGAGCTACGCCCGCGGAACAACCTAATGATATGCGCCCTGCCCGTCCGGTCAAGAGGTGGAATGCGTTTTTGGCGGGCGAATCTGCCGCCGCGAAGCGGGGTGCAGAATCCCGCATCGGGCGGTTCGCATTCGGGCGGTTTTCCGGTAGAATAGGCGCCGTTCGGAGGTCCTTCGTGCAGGAGACGCCATGCGATACGCGGTGATGGTGCTGGCGGCCGGGTGGTTGACGGCCGCGGCCTGGGGCGGGCAGATCGAGCTGGCCGAGCCGATGCGGATGAGGTTTGCCGGGGCGACCCTGGCGCTGCCCAAAGGCTACGAGATCATCTCCGGCGGCGACGACTCGGTCGTGGTCCAGGCGGCGCGCCGGGAGAACGACAAGGACGTGATGCTGGTGACCCTGACCGCCTGGCCGGTGGGGCTGGCGGTGGACCTGCCCAGCTTCGTCGAGTCGCGGAACATGGACTTCAGCCGGGCCCTGGCGGTCCGCGAATTCAAGGTGGTCAAGACCACCTCGATGAAGGTGGCGGCCCTCGACGCCTTGGTGCAGGTCCAGACCTACGACAACCGGGGCGTGGGCATCACGGCCCTGCGGACCTTCCTGCTCCGCCCGATGGGGGGCGAGAAGGGCAAGCTGGCGATGGGCTACATACTGGCGATCGAAGCCGACGCCGCACACCGCGGCGACGCCCTGCCGACGCTGCGGGAGATGCTCAAGTCGATCGAGCTGTTCGACCCGGTTTCCCCCGCGGCCGAGAAGGTCGAGGCCCTGGGCCCGCCGATCGAAAGCAAGCTGTGGGGCTACTCCTTCCGCCCGCCGGCGCTGTGGAAGGCCCGGACCGAACGGGCGGGAAGCTCGGTGACGTTCCTCCAGGCGGACTACACCGCGGGCGTCCGGCCCGCGGCCATGCCGCAGGGGCATTTCCAGGTCGTCCCCGGACGGGTCGACGCGGAGGCCAGCACGGCCGACGCCCTGCGCAAGCTCCAGGAGACCCTGGCCGAGCAGGGGAAGATCTACACCGTGCTGGAAGACGGACAGCCCAAGCGGGTCGGCAGGGCCAGAAAGGCCAAGATGGCCGGGCAGGACGCCTATGGGTTCGTCGTCAAGGCCGTCACCAACCAGGGCGCCAAGGGCCCGCGGACGATGATCTTCACCCAGCGGACCCTGGTGGCCAACGGGCTGCGGTACTCGCTGGCGCTGATCTACCAGGCCGAGGACAGCGCCATCGCCGAGGACACGATGGAGAAGATCGCCGCGGGGATGGAGGTGTTTAAGCCCGAGGCCCTCAAGCCCGCCACCGCCCCGGCGGCGACGGCTCCAGCCACGACCGCGCCGGCGGAACGCGAGGTCATCATCCCGCAATAGACTTGCGCCAGACAAGGAGGTCATGTACAACATGGGCATGCGTACCATCGAGCCGGACCGGATCGTTCAGGGAGACTGCATCGAGTTGCTCTCGGAGGTCGAAGAGCCCTTCGCCGACCTGATCTTCGCCGACCCGCCGTTCAACATCGGGTACAAGTACGACGTCTACGAGGACCGCAAGGCCTACGACGACTACTACGAATGGACGAGGCGGTGGATGCGCGCCTGCGTCGAGAAGGCCCTCAAGCCGGCGGGAAGCTTCTGGATCGCCATCGGCGACGAGTACGCCGCCGAGATCCGCCTCATCGGCAATTCACTCGGGCTGCACCTGCGCAACTGGGTGATCTGGCACTACACCTTCGGGCAGAACACCAAGATGAAGTTCGCCCGCTCCCACGCCCACCTGTTCTACTGGGTCAAGCACCCGACGGATTTCACCTTCAACGACGTGGCCGTGCGGATCCCGTCGGCCCGCCAGACCACCTACGCCGACAAGCGGGCCAACCCCATCGGCAAGATCCCCGACGACGTCTGGAGCTTCTCCCGCGTCTGCGGGACCTTCAACGAGCGGGTCAAGTGGCATCCCTGCCAGATGCCCGAGAAGGTCCTGGAGCGGATCGTGGTCGTCTCGTCCAACGAGGGGGACCTGGTGTTCGACCCCTTCAGCGGCTCGGGCACCACCTGCACCGTGGCGGCGCGGATGGGCAGGAGGTACTTCGGCACCGACATCTCGGGCGAATACGTCAGCCATTCGACACAACGAATCAAGGACACCCTCGCCGGCCTGCGGGTCGGCACTGACATCGCGGAGAACCCCGAACTCCTCCGCCCCGGACGGCGCGTGGGGGCGGGCAAGCGGGCGGCGATGGATGAGCCCACGCTCTGGTAGGGACGGCGGGATGTCCCGATCGCAGGATGGCGGTCGCCGGGACGACCTTTGGGGCGGTCGTGCCGACCGCCGCTAAACTTCTGACTGACAGCGTCTATCGGTGAGACTCCGGGTCGGAAGGAGGCGGGAGCGGTGGAAATCATCGTGGTCGGGATTGGCTGGGCGGGGCGGCGGCACGTGCAGGCGATTCAATGCCTGCAGCGTCAGGGGCGGGACGTGTCGGTGGCGGCCATCGTGGACACGGATCCCGCCCACCTGGCGGGCCAGGCGGCGGAATTGGAGGTGGAGCGGACCTTTCCGGATCTCGAAACGGCGCTGGCGGAGACGCCGGGCGCCGATGCCGTGGTCCTGGCCACCCCGCATCATCTCCATCGCCAGGGCGTCGAGCGGGCGGCTGGCGCGGGCATGCACGTCCTGGTGGAAAAGCCCATGGCCCTGTCGCTGGCCGACGCCGACGCGATGATCCTCGCCTGCCGGGCCGCGGGGGTGGAGCTGATGGTGCTGGAATCGCTGCGCTATCAGCGGCGTGCGATGGAGGCGGCCAGGCTGGTCCGGGAGGGGCGGATCGGGCGGGTGTTGTACGGCAGGATGAACATGATCGGGCGGGGGCGGGCGACGTATGCCTACCCGGGCCGGCGGGCGTGGCTGGCGGATGCGGACGTCTGCGGCGGGGGGATCTGGATGCTCAACGGCATCCACCAGATGTCCGCCGCGCGGATGCTGCTGGGCGAGGTGGCCGAGATCACCGCCCGGGAGGTCCATTCGGAGCGGTTCGCCAGTCCCCTGGAGGGCACGGTGGCGGCGATGCTGCGGTTCGAGTCGGGGGCGATCCTGCACATGACCGTCAGCGCCGAGCTGCACGGCTACGGGCGGTTCGGCGACCTGGTGCTGTTCGGCACCGACGGCACGCTGGCGGTCAACTGGCACGATCCGGCCGGCATCATCGTCTGCACGGAGCAGGGGAGTGAGACCGTCGATTGCGCGGAGCCGGAGGAATCCGAGCCGCCGCCGCACTTCGTCCGCCAGATGGCGGAGTTCCTGGATTCGGTGGCCGAGGGCAGGCGGTCGCGGACCGACGGCGTTTCCGAGCGCCAGACGCTGGCCGCCATCCTGGCCGGGTACGAATCGATCCGAACCGGTGAGCCCGTCAGGTGCGGCCGTTTCGCGGGGACTTAGCGCTTGCGTCCGGGGGGCGTGGTCGGCAGAATGCGCCGCCACGCGAGGATCATGCGGCCGACGGCCCCTGGGTTCGGCGACGGTGCCGCCCGGGGCTCGCCCCTTTCCGTCGCCGGGCTGCGCCGCAACAGGAACGCCACCTTTCTGCAAGGAGAACGGTGCATGGACACGCGGGAAATCCGCCTGGAAGAGCTGGACGTGGAGGCCTTCATCGAGGATCAAATCGCGGCGATCCGCGCGTCGGTCGGAGCCGGCCTGGCGGTCAACGCCCTGTCGGGCGGGGTCGATTCGTCCGTGGTGACGCTGCTGGGCCACCGGGCCCTGGGGGAGCGGCTCAGGACGTATTTCATCGACAACGGCCTGATGCGCCAGGGCGAGCCGGAGTACGTCGTCGGCGTCTTCGCCGACCTGGGCGTGAAGGTGGAGCTGGTGGACGCGCAGGAGGCGTTCTTCACCGCCCTGGCCGGGGTGACCGACCCGGAGCAGAAGCGCGACAAGGGCATCACGCAGGTCTTCTACAAGGACGTGTTCGCCGATCTCGTGAAGAAGAGCGGCGCAACCGTGCTGCTTCAGGGGACGAACTACACCGACGTCGAGGAGACGGCGGCCGGGATCAAGCGGCAGCACAACGTCTTCGAGCAGATCGGCATCGATCCCGAGGAGGCGTTCGGG
>DASRZG010000202.1:0-2644 GCA_035686585.1 Phycisphaerae bacterium | reverse complement strand
CCGGCAAGCTCCCGGAGGCTCGGGCCGTCCTGGGCAAGCTCGCCCGGGAGCCGTACGAATTGCCCTGGCGCCGCTGCGCGATGCTGGAGCTCAACGAGCCGGAGACGCGGGAGGAGGCCCTTCGCGGGCGGCGGCGCGCGGTGGCGGCCTTCGTCGCCGAGCGGGGCAAGCTGGACGGCCTGCTGACGGAAGCGGCGTGGAAGCAGGCACGGGGCTTTGCGCTTCGGGCGCCCCGCGGGAGCGGTGCCGGTGACGGGCGGGCGAGACCCCGCGCGCCCAAGGGCACCCGTGCCCCCACCGTCCAGGTCGTGCGATCCGCCGCGGGGTTCGTGATCTTCGCCCTTCGCCTGCCCCACGCGACCGGGCGACACTGGGCGCTGGACCTCGCCGTCGACTCCGACCGCGACACGTGGACGCAGATCGTCCTGCACTGGGACACGCGGGGGGCCACGTCCACGGGGTTGATGTTCCGCCACGGCCCGACGGCCAACCTCGGCCCGCGGGGCTGCCAGGTCCGCGGGTACCGAACCGCCGCCGAGTGGACGTTCGAGATCGCCATGCCGTTGAAGCAGTTCGCCACGCGCCCCCCGCCGGCGGACCTGTGGTACTTCCAGCTCCGGGCGACGGCCCGCGAGAAGGCGGGCGACCGGCCGTACTACTTCCAGCCCCAGCCCGATGGACGCCTGCTGCCGGAGCGCTACGGGCTGCTCAAGATCCCCCGCGCCGAGGGACCCCTGCCGACCACGCGGCCTGGGCCCAAGGCGCCCGCGGACGCCTACCGCCGCCGCCCCAGCAGGCGAAGCAGCAGCAGGAACAGGTTGATGAAGTCCAGGTAGAGCCTCAGCGCCCCCATCGACGCCGCCAACACACCGGCCTGAGGCGCGCAGTGCCAAAAGTGCCAAAAGGGTCCTTCCGGGGGCTTCTGTGCCTTGAGGGTCTCGGCCTGCGAAGCCCCGACTTCCGTGTGCCAGACTTCGGGCGCAAGCTGGACCGGATTGAGCGTGCTGCCCTGTTGGATAACGCGGCCGTCGAGAAGGAGGACGATGCTCTGGCAGCCCTGCGACGACTTGGCCTGGCCGCGCCCGGCGGACTGCGATTCGTACACCAAGCCCACCCAATACCTGCCTTGTGGAATGGCCGCGAGTTTCCCGTACGCCCCCGGGGTCAACTGGATCGCCGATGCGCCTCGGGAAACTCCCACCGATGATCACAGTGGACAGGCTCTTGGCCGGCACGAAACCAACCGTCCGCCTGCCCGATCCCGGACGCCATTACGGGCGAGCGCCGGCCTTGCCACGGACCCGGAATTCCTGGTACGCGGTGTTCTCCTTGAGCCCCGTCACGGGATACACCCGCCAGACGAGCCACCGGAACCGGCCGAGCGACGGGGCGCCGGCGGGGCGAATGACGGTGGCGACGAACTTGCGGGTGGCCGAGCCGGTCGTGTCGACCTCGGCGATCGGCGTGAACCTCTTCCAGTCGTTCACGTTCCAGCCCGGGTCCTTCGATGCGCTGCTCCCGAAGAGGACGAAATGCTGCGCGCCGCGGTTGCCGTTCTGGTTGTGCGACCACGTGCGGACCTCCGCGATGTCCGCCACCTCGCCCAGATCGATCTTGTAGGCGCCGGTATCGACCCCGTTGCCGAACACCGGGCCGTAGCCGGCGGCGAGCCGACCGTCGTGAAGAACTTCCCGAGGGTCGTTCTTCGTCCCGGGATGGGTGTAGACGTGTCGGATGGGAATCGTCTCGGCCGGCGGCGCGATCGGCACGAGCTTGAAGCCGCCTGCCGTCGCGGTCGTCTCCGTGACGCAGTAAGAGTACTTCTCCACTCGCAGCGTCTGCGTCTTCTGTTTCCGAACGATGCCTACGGTCAGCGGCCGGCCGGCGGAATCGTTCTGCAGCCGCAGCAGGTCAGCGATCCGCTTGACCGGCTTGCCGTTGACGCTTTGGATCAGGTCGCCGGCCTTGAAGCCGTCCCGCGCCGCGGCCGAGCCGGCCGGCACCGACCGCACAGCCACGCCGCCGGCATCCTTGCTGACGCCGAAGGCGGAATACTCCTCGCCCGCCAGTTCCTTGGCCCTGGCCTGCTGCCAGTAATGCACGACGATCGTCTTCTCCCCCGTGCTGGCGGCCGGGGAGTCGTTGGGGCCGCCCGGGAACCTGGGCGTCCGCGCGATCCTTCTCAGTTCCGGCTTCCGCACACCGAACTGGTCCATCGGGAAGTTCTTGAAGCCGAGCTTCAGGGCCGGCGAGCCCTCCTTCACCCGGTAATCGCCCGTCGGCGGATCGACGAACATCGCGTCCTCGCTGAGTGAGTGGGCGTCGCAGCCGTTGGCCGCGAACTTCGTCCGGTCGCCGTCGCGGCCTGACGCGAAGAGATTGCGGTCGACCTCCTTGCCCCAATGTCCCTTGCCGGACATCACGGCCGGCCGATAGGCGGCCATCCAGATATTGCGGGTGACCACGTCGCCGCAGTTGGCGTACCAGACATGCGGGTGAAGGGTGTTGTTGACGGCGATATTGTTCCAGACGCGGCGGCCGAAACCCTCGCGAAGCTTCAGCCCGCCGTGGAGGAAAAGGTTGTTGTGGATCTCGTAGTTGCTGGAGCCGTCGTCGAGGTCCACGTCCCAGCCGTGGTCGCAGC
>DASRZG010000201.1:0-4540 GCA_035686585.1 Phycisphaerae bacterium | reverse complement strand
GCGGGGCTGGCCGGCGCCCGCGCCGGCGGCGGACAGCGACGCCCGATACACGGCCGCTCCGGCGGGGATCGCCGACAGGTCGAACACGCACCGCGCCTGCCCGCCGGCCCGATCGACCTTCAGGGCGTTCGGGTGGGCGCTGGACCGCGCCAGACCGCCAAAACGCTCGCCCACCGGCCCCGCCCACCCGACGGACGAGGCGGCGATCAGGGCTGCTGCAGTCAGGATGATCCGTCTCACGAGCGTTCTCCTCTGTTGCTCGGCGCGAAGCCGGCTTGTTCCAATCGACGCAAAGATCCGGACAACTTCAGACATGGTCCGCTCCAGCGGCGGCACCGCCATGCTAGCCGATGCCCTCGTTCTTTCAACCCCGGCGATTTCCTGTGGTCCCCGCCGGGAAGCGGATATTGTCGCGCGCCAATGCGCCCGGTGGCGATCGTACGTTGTCTCGTTTCCGGTACAGGGGGGAGAGGCTGTGTGCCACGGGCTGCTTGCAGCCGCACTCGTTTAGCCGCGACCCGCAGGGGAGCGCGATCGGTCCCGCACATTGAGCCTTGGCAGGTGTCCGCACTTTCCCCGCGGGGCCTTCAGCCCAGACGCGGGTGGGGTGGCGCAGACGCGTGCGAAGGCACCGCCTCCGGCGACCGAAACGCTCCCCTACGGGTCGCGGCTAAACAGGCACATTCCGCACGGATCGGTACCCGCAATTCATTCCCAATCACCGCGCCCAGGACGCGGGCGAATCGTACGCTTCCATTGACGCATCGGAAACTGTCTTGTCTGTCACCCCCCGACAGGCGGCACGTGAGACTTAGGAGGCTTACGATGAAATACTGTCCGCCGATTGCCCTTCTGCTGCTCGCCCTGCTCCCCGCCGCATCCAACGCCGACATCATCGTTTACGGCACCCGTGCCGATTACGCGATCGTCGACGGCGGGAGCCTCTCCGACGTTCGCATGTCCATGGCCCTGGCCGTCGATGACGGCGTGGCGACGCTGCAGTTCACCAACGTCTCCACCGGCATGGAGACCACCGCGGTCATCAAGGAGATCGTCCTCCGGCTGACCAACGAGGCCACCGGCCAGGCCGTGTTGTGGGACGGCAAGGTGCTGACCGACACCAAGGAGGTCGCCTACGACCTGGGCGCCTCCAACGGCCTGCCGGGGTACACTCCCCTGACACAGGGCGAGTATCCCCTCGCGGAGCTGCAGGCCAAGTCCAGCCCGGTCAAGCGCGGCCTCGGATTGGGCGAGACGCTGAAGGTGCAGTTCGAAACCTGCCTGCCCGACGGGGCGACGGAGGCCAACTACGTCGGCGCCTTCGGCGCGCCGGTCGATCCGGCCTTCCTGCTGGGATTCCACGCCATCTCCGCCAGCACCGTCAACGGCGAAAGCCTCAGCGGTGCGGCGGTCCCCGAACCGGCAACGTTCCTGCTGCTGGGAGTCGGGGGAAGCCTGGCGGTCTGGAAAGGAAGGAGGAGATAGATCGAATTACGTCTCGAGCGCGGACTTCGCGGGCGGCCCCCTCACGGCCGCCCGCGCTTTTGCGCGCACACCCCGGCTGCCACGGGCCCGGGAGTGGGTGCCACGGGCTGCTTGCAGCCCGTGAGGGCAGGTGGAAGGATCATAGGCCGGAGAGTGCCGGAGGCATTTCGGGGTCGGAGGCATTTCGGGGTCCCGCCCCCTTCCGCACAGGCTGACAAGCAGCCTGTGGCACCCGCGTCCTGTCTGGGATTAGCCCTACTCCACGTCCACCCGGCAGACGTTGCTGAGGGGGCCCTGGTTGTTCAGCTCATCGCGGGCCTTGAGGGCAAAGTAGTACGTGCCGCCCTTGAGGCCTTGCACGGTCATCGCCTCGGCCGCCCCGGCCGCGGCGGGTGCCGGCTCGCCGGTGACGTTCTCGGCCGCCCAGAAGTTGACCTCGTCCTTGTTTCGCGCCGTCTCGACGACCGGCTGGTCGGACCACTTGAGCTGATAGACGGCCGCGGCGCCCTTGGCCCCGTCGTCGCCGGGGGCGGTCCAGGTGACCCGGACGGCCCCGCCGCCGAGGGCCACGGCCGACAGGTCCTTTACCGCGGCAGGGGCGTCGCGGTCCGGACGGGGCTTGGCCCATAGGTACCCGTCGCAGGCGGGGAAGTAGTTCTTGGAGTACATCTGCGTGGTCGCCTCGACCCAGTACCGGCCGAAGGCCTGCGGGTTTTCGTACAGGTAGCCGGCGTCGCCGGTCTGGTCCCAGGCGAAGGCAGCCAGGGTCGGGTAGCGGAGCTTCTCTCCAGCCCGCCCCGCCGCCATGCCCAACGCCAGGTCGCGCATCCGCTCGTCGCCGGTGACGCGGTAGGCCAGGATCACCCCGCGGGCGGCGATGTTGTTGAACCACCCCTCGTAGCCGGTGTTGGGGCTGACGGTGGGGACCTTCGCGTCGTGACGGTGCGCGCGGGCCAGGCCCCAGAACTGCTCCAGCGCCCTCTCCACAAACGGCGCCGGCTCCTTGCTGCCGGTCAGGTCCACGTACCGCATCAGCGCCCGCAGGCTCCAGCCGTTGAGGCGGGAGACCTGCCCCGGGTGGAAGGCGGCATACGCTCCGCCGATCGCGGCCCCGTTGCGGGCGCCCGCCAGCGCCCGGCTGTCGCCGAACAGGCAGTACAGGTCGTACAGCTCGTCGATATTCACGTGGGCCGGGTCGGGCATATACCAGCCTTCCCGTTGGTACTTGCCCTGGGTATACCGGGCGACCTCCGGCCCGGTCGGGGCCGGACGGACGCACCATTCCTCCTCCACGTTGCGCGGGCGGAACTCCTCGTACGAGCGGGCGCTGAACGGCTGGGTGCGGTGGATCTGATACCCCCGGCCGTCGCGGAAGTGGATGTCGCGCCGGAGGCCGAACTCCAGCCAGCTCTCGTGGCGGCTGTTGATGTACTGGAAGAGGTAGTCCGAGGAGACGATCGGCTCGTAGTTGTAGGGCGTGTGCCCGGCGTTCTCCTCCCACCGGCAGCCGAAGACCTGCCAGCCGTAGGCGTTGCCCTTGAGGTAGTCGGTCATGAAGTACCGCCGCTCGGTCATTGCCAGCGGGAAGGGCTCGGCCTCGCGGATGGGCAGGTACGGACCCAGGTCGGCCAGGGCGCCGCAGGCGGCGTAGTGCTCGGGCGTGCACAGGGCGAGAAGGCGGGGGATCTCCTGGTCGGCGATCACGTGCGGCCGGGGGCGGTCCCGCATCAGGCCGCGGTACTTGTCGCTCTTGGTGGTCGTGTCGCGGGTGTACTGCGATCGGGCCTTGCCGGTCAGCTTTCGCCCGTAGAAATGCACCCACATCTGCTGGCTGGTGCCGGCGGCGTCCTCCAGCCAGTGCGGCCTGGAGTATTCCCCCGGCAGGATGCCGATGCGGACCGCCCCATCGGAGCCGACCTCGATGGCCTTGGGGAACTGCTGCCAGAAGTACCGCGGCACGATCACGATGCCGAACCGCTCCCCGCCGATGCCCACCAGCCCGCGGGCGTGGTCGCCCTGGGCCAGGACCTTCTGGATGCCGCCCTCCTTCAGGCGGATCTGATAGCCGCGGAAGCTGCTGAGGCCATCCAGCCCCGGGCCCCTCAGGCCGGGGTTCTCCTGCCACGTCTCGGAGCCGTTGGAGTCCTGGTACAGCAGCAGGGACTGCCCCGGCGTGACGGCGGCGTCCAGCGGCCCCTGCCCGTACAGCCGCGCCCACAGGACTTTCGGGTGCTCCTTGTCAAACGGCAGGGGCTCGGGGGTGAGGTTAAGCCGCAGCTTCAGCGAACAGTCCTCGAACGTCGGGCTGCCCGTGGGCTCGGGGAGCCCGTTGTGGATGACCGGATCCAGCCGGACGACGCTCTGGCCGGTGTAGAAGTGCATGCGGATCTCGTAGGCGTACATGCCGCGCGAGTACCCCTTGCCGCCGGGCGCCCGGTGAACGCCCCGGGCCACGATGCACACGCGGACAGGCCCGGCCTCCTCCACGGCCACGCTCTCGGTCCCCTCGGCCGACAGGTATGCCTGCCCGTACGTGTCCACCACCACGCTGCCGGCGTCGTCGTGCGGGCTGAGGCACTCCTCGTCGCCCTCGTACCGCCCGTCGCCGTTGCGGTCCACGCGGACGCGGTCGAACAGGTTGAACCGCTTGCGGTTGATGACGAACTCGGCCGCCCCGGTGGTCACCGTGATGCTGCCGTCGGTCACCGCCACCTTCAGCGGTGAGTCCCCCGGCCCGCCCCGGCCGCCGTCGGCGAGGCGGAACGTCCGCGTCTGGAACGACCCGATATCGGCGATGAAATCGACCAGCACCCAGCGGAGGGAGTTGTCCCCGTTCCACCATCGCGCCAGCGGGCGGAACTGGGCGGGGACTTCCTTGCCCGCCTCGTCCAGCAGCCGCAGCGACCCGACGTCCCGGACCTGCCCCGGCAGCAGCGGCACGCCGGTGGAGACCTTGCCGCGGTCGTTGTGCATCCCGTTCGGCTCGGTGACCGTCAGCGGGACCGAGACCTCGGCAACGGCGGACAGGGAGCAGGTGAGGCAGATGAGGGCGGCG
>DASRZG010000200.1:0-11435 GCA_035686585.1 Phycisphaerae bacterium | reverse complement strand
ATCGTGCTGGTGACCTTCACGCTGCTGTCGTTCACCTCGCTGGTGCCGGAACTGAGCATCTCCCGGCTGCACCACGCCGCCGGCAACGCCAAGGCCTACCCGGGCCTGATGGTCCGCAACCGCAACTGGGCGCCCCTGCCTCCTCCGCTGTACGAATCGCTGCTCCGCCGCTACGGCGCGGAGGGGGTGAAAGGGGCCTCCGTGGCGGGCAGGGGGTGGTTCTTCTCCGACTACAGCGGCCGGCTCAGCCAGATCGACCTCACCGTCTGCCCCGCCCCCCGCGGCGGCGCCCCGCCGGCCAGCCGGAACTTCACCGCGGTGGCGCTGCTGTGCATGGAGCACACCGAGCCCGCCGTCACCGGCATCGACCAGGCCCTGCTGCCCGGCGGGCGGTGGTTCCGCGACGCCGACGACCGGGGCGTCATCCTGCCGGTCCACGTGGCCGCCTCGCTGGGCCTGGGCCCGGGCGACCTGGGCGCGCCGGTCCTGCTGTTCGGGCGCGAGCTGCCGCTGCTGGGACTGCTGGACTCCGGCAAGCTCGACGCGATCGTCGACGTCGACGGCGAGCCGATCACGCCGGTCAACTTCGTCCTCCAGGAGCAGATGCAGGCCGACTCCAGCACCGACACCGACCCCGCCGACACCCTGGAGGAGTACGTCCACTATGGCAGCGGCGAGCTGGCGATCATCCCGCTGAAGTACGGGCTGGAGCTGGGCGCCTCCTGCCGGTCCATCGCCGTGCGGACCGGCGCCGGCGCGGCCGCCAAGGACGAGGCCGAGCGGTTCGCCCGCCGCTCCAACGCCACCATCCTCGCCAGCGACGGGCGGGACGTGACGCTGTACGCCTCGGTCGACAGCGCCCGGCTGGGGGTGGCCGGGCAGATCGTGGTGCCGGTAATCCTGGGCTTCGTGATGGTCCTGGGGACGATGCTGGGCAGCGTGTACGAACGGAGGCGGGAGATCTTCGTCTACAACTCCGTGGGCCTGTCGCCCGTGAACGTCTCGACGCTGTTTTTGGCCGAGTCCGGCGTCTACGCCATCCTGGGCGCCTCCGTGGGCTACCTGCTGGGGCAGGTGGTGGCGAAGGTGCTGCTGGCGACGGGGGCGCTGTCGGGGCTGAACCTGAACTACTCGGCCGGGGCGGCGGTGTTCGTGACCGTGCTGACCATGATGATCGTGCTGGTCTCGACCCTCTACCCCGCCCGGCAGGCCTTTCTGGCGGCGGTCCCGGACACGCACCGTGCGGGCTAGATGGCCACCGGCGCCGACGCCCCCGACCGCCTCTGGCTGTACATGCCGTTCGTGGCGGCGCCCGAAAGCCGGCTGGGGATGCAGGCGTACATGCACGAGTTCCTGGAGAGCATCCAGGGCGTGACGGTGGGGCAGCTTGCCGTGGACGGCCTCAGCGCCGCGCTCGACCGGCGCGACGGCGTCGACGAGCCGGTGCTGACGTTCCGGGCGTGGCTGGCGCCGTTCGACCTGGGGGTCAGCCACGACGTGGAGCTTCGGATCGCCTACCGCGAGGATCGCGGCGTGCATCAGTACCGCCTGATCGCCTCCCGCGCCAGCGGCGATCAGCAGAACTGGCGCCGGCTGACGCCGCGGCTGCTGCTGGCGCTGCGCAAGCAACTGCTGCTGTGGCGGATCCTCTCGGCGGACGAGGCGGCCCGGTACGCCGCCCGGGGCGAGGCGCTGTTCTCCGCGGCGGCGGAGCCAACGGGAGCGGGCGACCATGAATGAGCCGGGCAAGACCACCCAGACCGACGACATGCTGGAGACCGGCCCGTACGTGGACGGGTTCAGCATGCGGACCGTCCTGGGCGCGCTGTTCGTGGCGATCGTGATGATGCCCGGGGCGATCTACCTGGGGCTGGTGGCGGGCCAGACGCTGGGCCCGGCGGCCGAGTGGGTCACCATCATCCTGTTCGCCGAGCTGGCGCGGCGGAGCTTCGCCCACCTGAAGCGCCAGGAGATCTACCTCCTGTTCTACGTGGCCTCCTCGATCGCCGCGGTCACGCTGGTGCACCTGGCCCTGTCCGGCGGGCCGTTCGCCGGGGCGATCTGGCGGCAGTACCTGCTCCAGTCGCCGCAGACGACCACCATCAGCAAGGACATCCCCGACTGGGTGGTCCCCCCCGCCGATTCGCCCGCCATCCAGGACCGCAACCTCGCCCACCCGGACTGGTGGTGGAGCCGGACGAAAGGCTTCCTCTCGCCGATCCTGCTGATCGCGATGGGATACGTGCTGGGGAGGCTGGCGTGGCTGGGGCTGGGATACCTGATGTTCCGCGCGACCTCGGACATGGAGCGCCTGCCGTTTCCGCTGGCGCCCATCGCGGCCGAGGGGGCGACGGCGCTGGCCGAATCCACCGACCGCGACGCCGGCGGCACCCCGCGGCGGAAACGTTCCTGGCGGTGGAACCTGTTCAGCATCGGCGCGTCGCTGGGGATCGTCTTCGGCGCCGTCTACGTCCTGCTGCCGGTGGTGACGGGGCTGTTCATGGCCAAGCCGGTCATGCTGCTGCCCATCCCGTTCATCGACTTCACCGCCGACGTCGAGCACATCCTGCCGGCCAGCCTGATCTCGGTCAGCTTCGACGTGGTCATGTTGTTGGTGGGGATGATCCTGCCGTTCCGGCTGGTGATGGGGACGGTGGGGACGATCCTGCTGACCAGCGTCATCGGCAACCCGATCCTCCAGAAGCTCGGCGCCTTCGAGCACTGGACGCCGGGCAACGGGCTGCTGGTCAACCAGATGATCCTCAACTACGACTTCTGGCTGAGCGTCTCGCTGGGGCTGGCGGCGTCGGTGGCGCTGATCGGGGTGGTCGGGATGGTCCGCACCTTCGCCCGCCGCGCCCGCCAGAGGCGCCAGCAGGCGGCCCTGCCCACCGAGCGCCCCCCGTTCCCGCCGGACGAGGGCGACCCGGACCATCCCCCCGACCGCGCCCCGAGCCGATTCCGCGGCGACCTGCCCACCTGGGGGGCGGTCGGGCTGTTCCTGGCCGGCACGACCGGGTTCGTGATGGTCTCCCACGCGCTGGTGCCGGAGTTTCCCGTCTGGATCATCCTGGTGTTCGGATTCCTGTGGACGCCGCTGCACTCGTACATCTCCGCCCGGCTGATCGGGCTGACCGGGCAGGGGCTGAACACGCCGTTCCTGAAAGAGACCGTCTTCATCACCAGCGGCTACCGCAAGCTGGACATCTGGTTCGCCCCGGTGCCGCTGTTCGACTTCGGGGGCGCCGCCCAGCGGTTCCGCGAGCTGGAGCTGACGCGGACGAAGTTCACCTCGATCATCAAGGCCGAGGTGCTGATGTTCCCGATCATCTTCACGTGCAGCTTCCTGTTCTGGTGGTTCTTCTGGCACATCAGCCAGATCCCCTCCGACAAGTTCCCCTTCGCCGCCCGCGTCTGGCCGGTGGCGGCGCGGCAGGCGTACCTGATCTTCACCGCCAACAGCACCGACCAGTCGCTGCTGATCAAGGCGATCAAGCCGACCGTGATCGCGGTGTCGGCCGCGGTGGGCGTGTGCCTGTACGCCGGGTTCTCCTGGCTGGGCGTCCCGGCGGCGGTGTTCTACGGGATGATCGGCGGGGTGGCCGCCCCGCTGCACACGGGCCTGCCGCTGCTGATCGGCGCGGTGGCGGGGCGGTACTACTTCGCCCGCAAGTACGGCCCGGACACCTGGAAACGCTACGTCCCCGTCCTGGCCGCGGGCTTTTCCTGCGGCATGGGCCTGTCCGGCATGACCGCCGTCGCCCTGTCGCTGATCTCCCAGTGCACGAGGTCGTTGCCGTACTGAGGATGCAAAGCGAATGTCGAATAGCGAATCTCGAATATCGAATGTCGAAGTAACGCACCCCACTTCGACATTCGATATTCGGTGTTCGCCATTCGCTATTGCTGTTTGCTGACCGAAGAGAGAACGATGACCGAGACACCCAGACGCATCTTTGCCGGCGACACGGGAACGCGGACGGTGGTGTTCCCCTGGCGGCGGACGCTGGGGATGTGCTGGGCCAACGTCCACAACCGGCGCGGGCGGTTCCTGCTGACGCTGGTGTGCGTGGGCGTGACGGTGGCGTTCCTGATGGCGACGATGACCTGGCACACCATCCTCGCCGACCTGGGCGCCAGCGGCGACGTGCACGTCCGGGCGGTCCTGGAGCGGGCCGGGGCGTTCACCGGCGATGAGGCCTCCCTCACCAAGCAGCGCCACCAGCGGATCTGGATCCTGTCCCTGGCGGCCGTGCTGTGCGTGACGGGGATCACCAACACCATGCTGATGAGCGTCACCGAGCGGTCGGGCGAGATCGGCACGCTCAAGTGCCTGGGCTCGCTGAACGCCTTCGTGGTCCGGCTGTTCCTGCTGGAGAGCCTGCTGGTGGGGCTGATCGGCAGCGCCGCCGGGGCGCTGGTCGGGTACCTGCTGGGGGTGGCCCAGGCGGCGGTGACGCTGGAGCCGGCGGTGCTGTCGGGCAGGCACCTGCTGCTGCCGCTGGCGGTCTCCGCGCCGATCGCCGTGGCGGCCGGGACGGTGCTGACGGTGATCTCGGCCGCCTACCCGACGTGGGTGGCGGCGCGGATGAGCCCCGTCGAGGCGATGCGGGTGGAGGTATGACGGCGATGATCGGCCGGGAAATCGTGCGGACGCAGGACGTGACCAAGATCTACCGCATGGGCCGGGAGGAGGTGCCCGCCCTGGGCGGGGTGAGCCTGTCGGTCCACGCGGGGGAGTACGTCAGCATCATGGGCCCGTCCGGGTCGGGCAAGAGCACGCTGTTCAACATGATCGGCGGGCTGGACAAGCCCACCGGCGGGGAGGTGTACATCGACGAGGTGGACATCGCCCAGTTGGGCATCTACGAGCTGGCGTGGCTGCGGTGCCGGAAGATCGGGTACATCTTCCAGACGTTCAACCTGATCCCGGTGATGAACGCGTTGGAGAACGTGACGCTGCCGATGGTCTTCGCGGGCCTGGGCGCCGACGAGGCGCGGGACAAGGGCGCCGCCCTGCTGGCGCGGGTGGGCCTGGGGGACCGGCTCAACCACAAGCCCGGCGAGATGTCCGGGGGCCAGCAGCAGCGGGTGGCCATCGCCCGGGCGCTGGCCAACGACCCGGCCATCATCCTGGCCGACGAGCCCACCGGCAACCTGGACCTGCGGACCGGAAGGTCCATCATCGACCTGCTCAGCAGCATGAAGGCCGAGCGCGGCGTGACCGTCATCACCGCCACCCACGACATGAAGATGCTCGCCGCCAGCGACCGCGTGGTGTGGATCACCGACGGCACCATCTCCCGCATCCAGCGCCGCGAGGAGATGGACATCAACGTCGGGACGATCGACGGAAAAGAGGAGTAACACAACACGGGCCGGAGATGAGGCGCCGACGGGATGACCCGCCGCCCCTCCGCTCTCCGGCCCGCCCAGTTGTCGCCATCCATGTCCGTCCGGCAGATTCCCCCCGCCCGGAACAGGCCAATGGAGGAACGCCATTCCCTTCCGGTCGACGGTCAAGCCGCCGGACGGATTACCCCGGCCGGGGTTGCCCAGCCGGGCTTCCCTGCAAAGCCCCCTATCGACGTCGCTTGATCACCCAAGTCAGCCCGCCGACGGCCAGGATGCCCAGCACGGTCGGCTCGGGAATCAGATTGCCGGTGTCCGGGACCAGCAGGTGGTCCATGTACGAACCGCTCTGGACCAGCGTGTCGTCCGGGATCGCCGTGCCGAAGCCGGCGTTGTAGACGGTGTTGGTGCCAATCTGGCCGGCCTCGCCGTTCTTCGCATAGAAATCGCCCCACCGCGGGCCGCGGTCGGAGTCGAACTCGATCATCCAGCTCAACGGGCTGTCCCCCGGGGAGATCTTGATCCCGTACAGGTCGCCCGGCATGTCCGGGTTGCCCTGCTGCGGCGTGTTCAGCTTGATCTCGACCTCTCCGACACCAGGGTCGCCGGTCAGGTTGAACAGGTTCTCACACGTGAACGCCGGGCCGGGGCAGGGGCCCGAGGCCTCGATGATGATGTGGCTGATCCCGCCCTGCGGCACCTCCAGCGTGTACATGTAGTGCCACAGTCCTGGCGTCGTGACGTTGTCCACCACCCACGACAGCGTCGTGGAGTCGTCGTTCCACGCCCCCGTGGCCGTCAGGTCCCCGTCCGCGCCGGGCCCCACGGACAGGCTGCCCGTGAAGGTCAGCGGGACGTCCCCCAACGCCATCGTCGGCGCGGCCAGCGCCACGCAGACGACGATCCACCGAGTCAGTGAATACATGGTTCCATACCCCCCTTCTTACGGATTCCCCCGGCCGGTGCCGGCAGCCGGACGACAGATCCCCCGTTGGAAACCGTCCGCTCGTCCCGCCGCGATCCCCGGCCTTCCTCCTCTGTCAGTCCCCCCTCGATTATCGAAAAGACATAAACCGACCCAAGGCACCGGCGCCCGCCCGGCTTGCCCGCCAAGCCCCCTATCTGCGCCTCAAGATCGCCCACGCCAACCACCCGAAGGCGAGGATGCTGATCGCGGCGCAGACCAAGACACATCGCGCCAGCAGATACATGGTCAGATCCCCCCTCGTATGCGGATGGCCGCATCGAAGCTCGCGACTTTGGGGACGTCCCCCCGCGAGCTCGAGCCTTCCTCCTTTGCTGCTTCCCCCCAACGTACCGACAAAAGACAGAACGTGCGATATTCTAGGCGCCCCGCCCCCGCCTCGGCCACCGGGGGGAGAAAGATTCCCGCGCCCCGCCGCCCGAAGTCGCCGAGGCGGCGCCCGCCTTTTTCGGCGGCACTTGAAGCGCCTTGCCGGAGTTTGGTCTAATGCGCAGGCGACTGTAACCAGCGTCCGGATTGGACCATGCGTAACGCCAAAGGCAATGCCTGGGTGGGGTGTGCTGCCGGTGCGATCGTGGCGGCGGCCGGGATCGTGGCCGTGTGGGCCCTGCTGCGCCAAGATCCCCACGGCCGGAAAGGCCCGAACCTGGGGGCCGAATTCGCCTATGACCTCGCCCATCTGCGAGAGGTGGACGCCGGGCAGATCACCTACGACCACGCCGCCACGGTCGCCACGCCCTTCGACGATGCCCGCGCCATCGCCCTCGGGCCCAAGGGCAGGCTGTTCATCGCCGCCGACAAGGCGATCCACGTGCTGGACGCCGACGCCGCCGCGGCCGCCTCTACCCAAAAGGGCCCGGAAGCCGTCGGCCGGCAGGTCATGCAGGCCCCCGATACCCCACGCTGCCTGGCCGTGGACGCCGACGGGACGGTCTACGCCGGCATCGACGACCGGGTGGCCGTGTTCGCCCCCGACGGCAGGCTCCAGGCGCACTGGCCGGCGGAACCGGCCGGGGGCATCCTGACCTCGATCGCCCTCGATGCCGAGAACGTCTTCGTCGCCGACGCCCACCCGAAGGGCCGGGTCATCCTGCGGTACGACAAGGCGGGCAAGCTCCTGGGCCGGATCGGCCGGCGCGACCCGGAACGGGGCATCCCCGGGCTGGTTGTGCCCAGCGGGTATCTGGACGTCGCCGTCGCCCCCGACGGCCTGCTGCGCGTGGTCAATCCGGGCGAGTGCCGGGTGGAGGCGTACACCTTCGACGGCGACCGCGAGGCCGCCTGGGGCCAGGCCGGGCCCGGCATCGAGCAGTTCACCGGCTGCTGCAACCCGATCCACATCGCCGTCTTGCCCGACGGGCGGGTGCTTACCTGCGAAAAGGGCCTGCGACGGGTGAAGCTCTACGACGCCGGCGGGAAGTTCCTGGGCGTGGTGGCCCCGCCGTCCGCGTTCGCCACCGTCGCGCCGCAAGGCAGGGACGCCCGCGAGCTCGAAGCCGCCGCCGACGCCGCGGGCAAGGTCTTCGTCCTGGACCCCTATGACGCGACCATCAAGGTATTCACGCCCAAACCCGCCGCCGCGGAGTCCGCCCGATGACCCCCGACCGGCCCACGACACGCCGGGAGTTCCTCCGAGCCGCCGCGCGGGGCGGGGCCCTGACCGCCTTGGCCGCGGTCGCGGCGGCGCTGATCGCCGGCCGCCGCGGCGGCGACTGCACCCGCAACCGATGTGCCGACTGCCCGCGCCTGCGCGACTGCCGCCTGCCGCCCGCCAGGGCGGCGCGAACGGAAAGGACCGCCCCATGAGCGACGGCCCGCCCGACAACACCGTCACACGGCGCGGCTTCCTCCGCGGCGCGGTCCGCGGCGCCGCCGTGGTCAGCCTGGGGGGCGTGGCCGCCTGGGCGGTCGCCCGCGGGCGCGGGCGCGATCTGGTCTGGCAGATCGACCCGGACAGGTGCACCGCCTGCGGCAACTGCGCCACCTACTGCGTGCGGGGCCCGTCGGCCGTCCGCTGCGTCCACGCCTACGCCATGTGCGGGTACTGCAAGCGCTGCTTCGGCTACTTCGAGCCCCAGGCCGATCGCTTCACCACCGGAGGCGAAAACCAGCTCTGCCCCACCGGCGCCATCCAGCGGAAGTTCGTCGAGGAACCCTATTACGAGTACGACATCGTCAAGGACCTCTGCATCGGCTGCGGCAAGTGCGTGAAGGGCTGCAACGCCTTCGGCAACGGGTCGCTGTACCTGCAGGTGGACCAGGGCCTCTGCGTGCAGTGCAACGAGTGCGCGATCGCCGCGGCCTGCCCGGCCGGGGCCTTCGTCCGCATGCCGTTCAACCAGGTCCACGAGTGGCTCAAGGCCAAGGGACGGCGCGCGTGAGGGCGCTCTGGCTGCTCATCGCGATCGCGTCGGCGGCCGGGACGGCCGGCGCCGGCGAGCGGCGTTTCCCCCCGCCGGAATTCGACACCGGCTACGCCATCCCCTCCGACCGCCCCCTGCCCGCCCCGCGCGACCAGGCGGCCGAATACCGCGACGTGGTGGGGCTGTTCATGGCCCTGTCGCTGGCGACGGTGCTGGCCCTGCTGGTCCGCAGCCGGCGGTGGATCGTGGCGGTGATGCTGGTCTTCCTGGTCTGGTTCGGCCTGGTTCGGCGCGGGTGCATCTGCCCGATCGGGGCGATCCAGGACGTCTCGGAGGCCCTGCTCGGCGGCGGTTACGCGGTGCCGCTGACCGTGGCGGCGTTCTTCCTGATCCCGCTGGTCTTCGCCGCCCTGTTCGGCAGGACGTTCTGCGGCGCCGTCTGCCCGCTGGGAGCGGTGCAGGACCTGGTCGCCCTCAAGCCGGTGAAGGTGCCCGCCGCCGCCGAGCACGCCCTGGGGCTGCTGCGGTACGTCTACCTGGCCGCGGCCGTGGTGCTGGCGGTGACGGGCAGCGCCTACCTCATCTGCCGGTACGATCCGTTCGTGGGGCTGTTCCGCCTCAGCGCGTCGGCGGAGATGCTGCTGCTGGCGGGGTGCGTGCTGGCGGTGGGGGTCTTCGTCGCCCGGCCATACTGCCGGTACATCTGCCCGTACGGGGCGATCCTGGGGGTGCTGTCGAGGCTGTCGTGGCGGCACGCGACCATCACGCCGGATGAGTGCATCCGCTGCCGGCTGTGCGAGGACTCCTGCCCGTTCGGCGCGATTGACGCGCCCACCGAGCCGCTGACCGAGCCCCGCCGCCGCGCGGGCCGGCGGAGGCTGGCGTTGCTGCTGCTGCTGGCGCCGGTGCTGGTGATCGCCGGCGGCTGGGGCGGCGGGCTGACGGGGGCGTACCTGGCGACCGCCCACCTGACCGTCCGCACCGCCGACCGCGTCCGGATGGAGGAGACCGGCCAGGTGACCGGCACGGACCTGTTGAGCGACGCCTTCCGCGCCACGGGCCGCTCGCGCAAAGACCTCTACGCCGACGCCGTCGCCGTCCGGGCGCAGTTCGACTCCCGGTGGGCCCTGCCCGGCGGGGTCCGCATCGGCTGGGCGCACCTGATGGGCGGGTTCATCGGCCTGGTCGTCGCCGCCAAGCTGATCGCCCTGTCGATCCACCGCACACGGACCGACTACGTCCCCAACCGCGCCCGCTGCCTGTCCTGCGGGCGGTGCTTCTCGTACTGCCCCAAAGGCCGCAAGGGCGGAGGACGCGGAGGACGCGGAGAGAAACAGAGATGAAGAAGAAACGGAAACAACAGAATCTCGGCCTTCTCCGCGATCTCTGCGGTTTGCTCGAAGTCGTTTCTTCTTTGTAAGGGCTTTTGGCGAAAGTAGTAGTGGCTGCCCAGGCGATACTTGCGATAACGGTGAGATCTGCTGTTTCAACACCCGTGCCGGCACGGTAAACTGCAGATGGAATATCGATATGGGGCGGCTGGTGGCCGCTCGATGCGAGCTTGGTCTTGCCGGATGGCCTATGGATATGACAGACACGACCACCTTCAAGGCCGTCATGGAAGGCACCGGGTTCTACCGGAATGGTGATCCCATAGCCAGCGTCTGTACGCGCGAGGAGCAGTGTGATCCCAAGGCGGACAAACACTTCAAGTATAAGACGGCGTTTGAGAGCGAGCGGCTTGGGGCCACCGCGATATTCGAGCTCTCCGAATCTCCATGCATCTACTTCAAGCACCTTGCGGATGCCACGCCCTCAGATCAACAACTGACGGAAATACACAGACTTGCTTGGAACCACGGCCTAGCTCCGATGCTGTGGGTGGTCACGCCAACGAGTGTTCTGATCTACAACTGCTACTCGAAACCAGTAGGTAACAATCCAAAGGAGCATAAGCAACATTTACTCCGCACGTTTACCAATGTTGCAGATAATCTCGAGGGCCTCAATGGGTTTGCCGGAAGACTTGAATATGAAACAGGCAGATTTTGGCGCACACGCGAGGCCCAGCGAATTGACCGCCGGCAGCGAGTTGACGAGTCCCTGTTGAAGGACCTAAGGGAGGCCGAGCAAGACTTGGTCAATACTGGCTTGCCAGCCCCTGTTGCACATGCTTTGCTGGGACGGTCAGTCTTTGTCGCCTACCTGCAAGACAGAAGCATCCTTAAGCCACAGTTCTTTCGTGCGAATCTCCACGAAGAGCGGTTCACAGACGTATTGCAGAACAAGGCAAAGACCGACTGTCTCTTCAAGTGGATTCGTAATACTTTCAATGGAGACTTGTTTCCCCTTAGTTCTGCAGAGGCGCAACTTCTCAAGCAAGACCACTTGGCCATCATAAGACGCCTACTCGAGGGAACCGCTCGTTCCGGGCAAATGAGGCTGTGGCCCTATAGATTTGACGTTATTCCTGTTGAACTGATAAGCTCGATTTATGAGATGTTTGCTCATTCAGTTGATGGGGAGAAGGCCGAAAAGCGAAGTACGCACTATACCCCGATGAACCTTGTCGACTTGGTCCTGTCGCAGACCTTCAAGGGTCTGCCAGCCGATGGAAAGATCGCAGATTTGTCGTGTGGTTCAGGCGTCTTTCTTGTCGAGTCCCTTAGGCGACTCGTCAGTCTCCATTTAGCAATGGGCGAATGTTTTTGTCGAAAGCTAATCCGGGACATTCT
>DASRZG010000199.1:0-3939 GCA_035686585.1 Phycisphaerae bacterium | reverse complement strand
CGCCGGCGGGGGCGTCACGCAGATCGAGCCCAGCAAAAAGCCGGTGACCCTCGTGCCCCACGTGTCGCGGAACTGGATCATCGCCGTCGCGCCCGCCGAGCTGATGCCGCAGATCAAGGCCTGGATCACCGAGCTCGACCGGCCCCGCGAGGCCGACCGCGACTACGAGCTGTACGAGGTCCAGCACGCCGACACCGCCGACCTGGCCCAGGAGATCGAACGGGCCGTCCAGTCCTGCCCCAACCTCGAACTGCGCGAGTCCACCCACGTCGTCCCCTTCGGCCAGTCCAAGAAGCTGATCGTCTTCGGCTCCAAGAAGGGCAGGGAGATGGTCAAGGACCTGCTGGCCCGGCTGGATGTCGAGGACGCCGCGGGCCGCAGCCGCAGGACCTTCCCCCTCAAGCACGCCGACGCCGAGGAGATGGCCGAGCGGATCGAGGACCTCTTCTCCCGCATGGAGCTGGACTACAAGTACGAGTCCGGCTACGGGTACACCTCCTCGCAGTACCGGCGGGACTCCAAGGCCCCGAAGGTCACCGTCGTCCCGGACACGCGCCGCAACGCCATCACCGTGATCACCGACCCGGAGACGATGAAGGAGGTGGTCCAACTGATCGAGGAGGAGGACGCCCCGCTCGAACTCGGCGACGTCAAGCCGCGGATCTACGAGCTCAAGCACGTCGACCCGGGCGAGATACAGGAGCTGCTGAACAGCCTGTTCAGCGACTCCGATTCCGGCGGCGATTCGGACTTCATGCGCTATTACTTCGGCTACTCCAGGTCGTCCTCCGGCAAGAAGTCCACCAAGGCCGTCGGGCGGCTCAAGGACCAGTTCACCTTCCAGGTGCTGCCCAGCGCGGGCACGCTCATCGTCACCAGCCGCAGCCCGGACAACTTCCGGATCATCGACGAGCTGATCGCCGAGCTGGACAAGCCCCAACTGGCGGGCCTGCCGATGATCGTCGAGCTCAACCACGCCAACGCCGAGGACCTGTGCGAGCAGCTCAACGCCATCCTGGCCGAATCGGGCACGCTGGCGAAGATCCAGCGTGCCGACCGGGGCCTGTCGGACATCCGGCCCACCGGCGCGGCGGCGGAGGCGGCCGCCAAGGGCGGGCCCAGCCCGGCCCCCGACCAGCCCAAGGCGGCGGGGCCGGGGGAGATGGGGTTCTGGTGGCAGGGGTTCAAGCCGCCCCAGGGCCAGATTCCCCACTCCAACCTGGTCGGCAAGATCCGCATCGTCCCGGTCTACCGGCGGAACGCCCTGATGGTGATGTCCCCGGAGGGCTACAAGGAGCCGGTGCGGGAGATGATCACCTCGCTCGACCAGCCCAGCCGGCAGGTGATGATCTGCGCCCGCATCGGGGAGATCCAGCACGACGAGCAGACGACGCTGGGGCTGCGGATCGCCTCGGACGCGACCATGCTGTCCCCGGCCGACACCTCCCTGGGCGGCAGCGGCAGCGCCGTCTACACCGAGCCGTTCTTCGGCGGGACGCTGGTGGTCAGCGCCCGCGCCAACGTCGCCGACCTGATCAACGCCCTGATGAAGACCTACGGCATGAAGATCCTGCTGGAGCCGACGCTGACGACCTCCGACAACAAGGCGTCGGAGTACTTTGACGGGCAGGACCTGTCGGTCCAGACGGAGCGGCGGACCTCGGCCGAGGGCACCGCCACGGTCACGGGCCTGAAGGACGTGCAGGTGGGCACGCGGCTTCGCGTCCGGCCCCACATCACCAAGAACGGCAACGTCGACCTGCTGATCAACCTGGAGATCTCGCGGATGGTGCCCGGGTCCGCCGTCCAGGGCAACCCCGTCTTCGACCGCCGCGAGGTGACCACCCACGTGATCGTTGCCGCCGGCCAGACCATCATGCTCAGCGGCATCATCCGCCAGGAGGACTTCAGCGACGTCCGCCGCGTGCCGCTGCTGGGCGACCTGCCGCTGCTGGGGCCCCTGTTCCGCAGCGTCGACAAGGGCACCCGCAACCGCGAGCTGGTCGTGTTCATCACGCCGCAGGTGATGAACACCCCCGAGGACGTCGACGCCCGAATGGTCAAACCCGCCGCCGCCCTCAAGCGGATCGAGGACGAGTTCAGCGGGGAAGGCGAAGGCAACGGGAAGGGCAACGGCGACGGCGACGGCAAGGGTGCGGGCAAGATCGAGGAGGACGGCGGGAGATGATCCGCCATGCGGTCATCCTGTCCGCGGCGGCCGCCTGTGCCGGCTGTGCCGCTCGGACGGCCCCGCCGCGATTCGAGGGCACCTGGGCGACGGGGCAGACTACCTCCGCCAGCGTCCGCGTCGAGCCGCTCGGGGACGCGCCCAACAGCGGGCTGCAACTGCCCGCCGTCTCGCCCGACGGGCAGTGGATCGCCTACCTGCGCCACGACGGCGACAGGCCCGTCAGCCCGGACGACCTGCTGGCCGGGCGCGGGCTGGCGGCGATGTCGCTGCACGTCCGCCTCCTCGCCGGCGGGGCGGCGCGGGTGGTCTGCCCCTCCGGCGCCGCCTGGCCGGCGTGGTCGGGCGACGGGAAGACGCTGGCCTTCGTCGCCTTCGACGAGCCCGGGCGGGGCAGGCTGGGACTGTACAGGCCGATCGAGGGCGACCTTCGCTACCTCAAGGCCGACGGCGGGCCGGTGATCTCCATGCCCGCCCTCGACGCCCGCGGCGAGCGGATCGCCTACGTGGCCTCCGGGGGCGATTCGCCCGCCCCCGCGCTGCACGTGCTGACGGTGGCCACGGGCAGGACCGACTCCTGCCCGCCCGCCGAGGACATTCAGGGCCGCTTCTGGCCCCTATGGACCGCCGATGGCCGGGTGGTCCACGTTGCGGCGAGTAAGGACGATTCCTGGCTTGCCCAGTGGACCCCCGGCCGCGGGGGGGGCCGGCGGCTGGCCCGCATCCGTTTCAGCCGGACCCCCGTCGGCGCCTTCCAGTGCTTTGCCGCGGTGGCGGGCCCGCTGAGTGCGGACGACACCCGCCTGGCCTACTACGACACCACCCGCGACCGCATCGTGCTGGTGGACCTGCGCGACGGGGCCGAGACCGACATGCCCGAGGCCACCCGCGCCGGCTGCTGGGCCGACGCAGGCCGCTTCGCCGTCGCCGGCGACGAGGAACTGCTGCTGGCGGCCCCCGGCGCCGAGCCCGCCCGGGTGATGCGGGGCGCCTGGCTGCCGCGTGGCCCCGCCGGCGCCCCCGGCCGCCTCATCCTCCTCGGCCGCGGATCGCACCCGTTCTCCTTCGCCCTTGTCCGCCTGACCGTCCTGGCGGCGGGCTGAGGGGCGCGAAAGAGCAGCATCCACGTGACGACCGGAAGGGGTTCCTGCCGACGAAGAACGAGGAGGAGGTCCGCCGGAACTCCGTCCCTGTCTTCCCCCGGACCGCCCATCCCCTTTCTGCCCCGGGAATGGGGGTGCCCCGGACAAGCGGAGCTTGTTCGGCCCCCTTCCGCCACGGCGGCAAGCCGGACAAGCCAGACGGCGGCTTGTCCGGGGCACCCCCTTTCCGGACGGGGGCGAGGTGGGTCAAAGCCGTTTACACGGCCGGGGTGGAAACGGGGCGGGACGCACATAAGACATTGCAGGAGAGGCGTTTTGGAACGCCGACGGGGTGTTTACATTCCGGGGTTTTGTAAACAGTCCGTAGACGGGTGTCGATGGCGCGACGGGGACGGAACGCACGGGGTTCGGTGAGCTTCTCCCCGGCGGCGCAGCGCCGGGGCTTGGGAGGGGGGTGGAAACGGTAGGGGTGGGATTCGAACCCACGGAACGCTTGCGCGCTCACCGGTTTTCAAGACCGGCTCCTTCAACCGCTCGGACACCCTACCTGGTGCTGCTTCGACGCACGATTCTCTGCGTGGTTGCCTAGACAAGTTCGGGATGGTTGGCATTCAACCATGCGGGCACTTCCCGGGCAAGCCGCTTTGA
>DASRZG010000198.1:0-9709 GCA_035686585.1 Phycisphaerae bacterium | reverse complement strand
GTTTGCGGCCCGGCCGCTTGCTGACGGGGGAATCGTGGCGATCAGCGAATACTACCGGGACCCCGGCATCCGCCGGCAGATGGTGCGATTCCTGGGGGGCGAGACCGTCGAGGAAGCGACGGCGGCCTACATCACCGCCTCCGCCCCGGGCTGCATCCAGTACCTGCCGCGGCCCGTGGAGGACCTGTACGCCTGCCTCGATCAGGGGCTCGATATCGGCAGGAGCCTGTGGGACAAGGAAGCCCTGGTGGTCCACCTCGACATCGATTACGTCAACTTCACCTACCCCGCCGAGGCCTATCTCGATGCCAACAGGACGTTTGACATCCTCCAGCCGGTGATCGGGGCGGCGCGGGAGCTGGTCGAGGCCGAGGGCGTCAGGCCGCTGCACCTGCTCAGCGGCTGCGGGCATCATCTGGTCTGGTCGATCCGGCAGGGCAGCGCCGCGTTCGCCCGGCTGGCGGAGGTGGGTCGGGTCTCGCCGTCGGTGGAGGGGCGTTACCGCCAGACGCACACCCCGCCGGGCCGGGCGGTGGCGCCGGAACTGGGCCGGGCCCACGCCGGGCTGGGGATGGTGCTGGAGCACCTGGCGCACCGCGTGCTGGCCCGAGCGGCGCCGGCGTGCGAGGTGCCGGTGGAGGTGACGGCGGTGCGGGTGGGCTCGGGCAAGCGCGGGTCCGAGGCCGTTTCGCTGGACATCTCCGAATACGCCGACCCCCTGCACCTGCGGACGATCCGCGTCCCATTCAGCGTCTACCTCAAGCCGGAGCAGCGCCGGGACGTTCTGGGAGAGGAGGTGGTCTCCCGGCTGTCGCCTTTGTTCCTGATCCCGCTGGACCGGATGGGGGTGACCGAAGGCCTGGAGACGATGAGGTCGCCGCAGCGGGTGAGGGAGTGGGCCGGAGCCGCCGACGCGCGAATCCCCGAGTGTTCCTCCGCGAGCGAGGCATTGATCGAGGCGTACCGGGCCTCGGACCTTGCCGGCTTCCACGAGTGGTTCTACTCGCAGTCTCAGGAGCCCCCGGAACGCTGGCCCCGGACGTACGACGCCACGCCGCTGGAGCGTCTGCCCCCCTGCGGTCGGAAGGCCCTCCAGAACCCCTGCGACCTGCTGATGAGGCCGGGGCGAATCCGCCACGTCGTCCGCCTGCTGCTGGCGGAAGGCTGGCACCCCCGGCACATCGCCGGGCTGATCCGGTCGAAGTACGAGCGGGATTACGGGTGGGGCGACTACTGGTATCGCTATGACGCCACCTCGCGGGCGGACTTCTATACCCGCGTGTTCGCCGGGCTGTTCCTGGCGGGCGACGACGAGCTGGTGGACTTCAACTGCCGCTCGACGCAGGAGAAAGGCTGGTGCCTGCCCGCCGAGTGCCACGGCGGGGTGGACGCCCGCCGCGAGGCGCTGCTGCAAAGGAGGGCCGCTCATGTATGATTGGCCGATCGGCCTGTCGACCGGTTGCTTCCACGACGTCAGCATCTTCGACTGTCTGGAGCAAATCCGCGGGGCCGGGTTCAGCATGATCGAGGTGTGCTCGTCGGCGGACCACCTGGACTACCACGACCTGGACGCCGCCAAGGCCGCCTGCAAGCGCATCCGCGACCTGGACATGGAAGCGTATTCGTTCCACGCCCCGTTCTCCGGCCAGATCGACATCACCTCTCCGAACCCCGCCGCCCGCGCCCGGGCTCGGGAGGACCTGTTCACCGCGGCCGAGGCCGCCGCGGCGCTGCGGGTCCGCTACTTCGTGCTGCACCCGGGTCCGGAGAAGGGCGGGTTCGACAACAAGGAGCGTGCCGAGCGGCGCTGGAACTCGGTGGAGGTTCTCAACGCCCTGGCGGGGCGGTGCCGCGAGCTGGGGGTGGGCCTGGCCCTGGAGAACATGCTGCCCCACCTGTTCGCCGGGCCGACGCGGGACCTGCTGTGGATCCTGGGCGCCCTCGGTTCGGCCGGCGTGGGCGTCTGCCTGGACACCGGGCACGCCCATCTGGCCGGCGACCTGCCGGCCGTGGTGGACAAGCTCTCCGGGCACCTGTGGATGATCCACGTCAACGACAATAACGGGCAGGGGGACGATCACCTCCCCCCCGGCCGCGGGCGGATCGACTGGCCGGGGCTGGCCGAGCGCCTCTGCCACGCCCCGTTCTCCGGCGGGATGATCCTCGAAATCGCCGGGTCCGAGGACAAGCAGGCCATCCTGACCGCCGCCCGCAGGGGCCGGCTGTTCCTCCGCGACCTGTCCCGCGAGCTCGCCCTGAAGGCGCAACAGCAGGTGTAGGACGGCGCGGACCGATATGGCTAAGGGCGACGGGACCTCCATGGCCTCCGCGTTTGGGGAGCAGGGCAAACCGGGCTGATCAAGGCCGCCCGCGCGGCGGCCAGAGGGGTGGATGCGATGAAATCACAGGCACAGTCGAATGTAACCGCCGTCCAGGTGCAGGCGGGGGACGCGGTGCTGGCGGGCGATCGGGCGGTGCCGGAGGAGGCGGTGGGGATCGTGGTCTTCGCCCACGGCAGCGGCAGCAGCCGGCACAGCCCGCGCAACCGCTTCGTGGCCGGACACCTCAACGGGCGGGGCCTGGCGACGCTGCTGCTGGACCTGCTGACCGAGAGGGAAGACGCCGAGGACCAGTACACCCGGGCCTGGCGGTTCGACATCCCGCTGCTGGCCCGCCGGCTGGAGCTGGCCGTCGAGTCCGTCACGTCCGCCCCGGCCACGCGGGACCTGCCGGTGGGGCTGTTCGGCTCCAGCACCGGGGCGGCCGCGGCCCTGATCGCCGCCGCCGATCAGCCCGGGTCCGTCCGGGCGGTGGTCTCGCGCGGGGGCCGGCCCGACCTGGCGGCCGAGGCGCTGGGCGAGGTCCGCTGCCCGACCCTGCTGATCGTCGGCGGAAACGACGAGGGCGTCATCGAGCTCAACCGCCAGGCCATGGAACGCATGGGCTGCGAGAAACGTCTGGAGATCGTCCCCGACGCCACCCACCTGTTCGAGGAGCCCGGCGCCCTGGAGGCCGTGGCCGATCTGGCGGCCGAGTGGTTCCGGCAGAAGCTCTCCTGAACGGGTCCACATGAACGAGCAACTTCACAGGCAGATCGCCGATCTGGCCGCCCGGCTGGACCACGTCTGGGTCGCCACCGCCGGCGCGGACCGCCGCCCTCACCTGGCGACCACGGGCCGGCTGGCCTTCGCCGAAGGCGACCGCGTCGTCCTGACGGAGTGGTTCTGCCCCGCCACGGTGGAAAACGCCCGGGCAGCCCCGGCCGTGGCGATCGTCGTCTGGGGCGGCGGGGGCGAGGAGGGCTTCCAACTGCTCGGGACGATCGAGGAGATCCGCGAGCACGGGGTGCTGGACGGATACGACCCCGCTCTGCGGGGCCGCCAGCCCATGCCGCAGGTCCGGCGCGAGATGATCGTCCGGGTCGATCAGGTCCTCCGCTTCCACCCCGGCCCCCACACGGACCTGCCCGAGCCGGCCGATTGACGCGGTGGCTCGGGTGGCACCCCCAAGCAAGGCGATCCGCGTCCGCGGATCGCCTTGCTTGAGGGTGGGAAAGGTGGCAGGAGCTCCTTGGTGTCCAGCCCCATCCCTCACTCAAGCCTGTCCCGCCGGGGGCACACAGCGCCCCCGGCGTGCCAGCCTTGGGGGTGCCACCCAATGCCCAGAGACGTCACCCGGCAGGGCCATCCCGCGGGCCTTGCCGAATCCGGCGGCTTCGGGCATGATGCGGGCGCATCAGCCAACCCCGTTCCCAAGGAGACGGCAATGAGGGAACTCGCGATGGTCCTGGTCGTATGGGCGGCCGGCGACGCCAACAAGGTCAACCCCATCTCCGGCAACATCCTGGAGGAGCACTATTGGCAGTCGGGCGGGCGGAGCCCGTACAACTTCTCGCCCAGCTACCAGGGCGAGCGGGCCGGGACGCTGCGTGAAAAGTCCTCCGTCTGGGACGCCGCGACCAAGCGGATCTCCCTCCGCGCCGCCGGCAACGAGTTCGTCGCCTTCCAGGTCCTCGTCGAGAAGCCCGCCGACGGCAACCTGAACAAGTACTACAAGCTGGCCAACGCCGCACGCTACTCGGTCAAGGTCAACCCCGAGGACACGTATCGCATGCGCTACGAGACCTTCGACGCGATCCAGTCAGCGGGCAAATAGCGGCAGCCGAATCGATGCCGGGGGGTGCCACGGACTGCTTGTCGCCGGCCCCGGCGGGGCCGGCGATTCGCCGGAGCATCGCGCAGGCGAACAGTCCGTGCGGGTCGCTGGAGAGACCATGGTCTGGGGATCCCACCTTCCCGCACAGGCTGTCCACCTTCGCGGGTCTTCGACCCGCTGCGGTGGATCGCCGATCCCTACGGGATCGTCGACGAGCAGCCTGTGGCACCCGCCCCGGGAATCGTGTGCACAGGGCTCTTCCCGTCAGCGACAGCTTCTCGCTTCACCTGACCCGCGTTACCGGGCCTGGATCCGGATCCGGTGCCGTGCCTTCGTGACGGTGAGCCCTTCCAGGGTCACCAGGCCGTGCGGATCCGCGACGGCCGACCCGGACTGCACCTGCCGGGGGGCGGGCCGCGCCGGGGGTGCCTCACCGGCCGGGGTGGGTTGGTCGATGACGGAGTTGGTCCACGTGAACTTCGCACCCGCCGCGGCCCGGAACTTCTGACAGCGGCGGGGCGTCAGGTCAGTCGTGCAGGTCTCGGCCGGGCAGGCGTTCCGCTTCTCCCGCCCCTCGCCGCCGTACAGGCTCACCGTCATCTCCCACCGCCCGGGCTCGTCGACGATGTCGTCGGTCTCCCAGACCAGCCAGCCGTTGATGTCGCCCACCGGGTCGCCGTCGCCGCCCACGCCGCCCGGGTTCAACTCCCCGTCGCCCGGGCAGCCGTCCAGCGAGCAGCGGCCGAAGGCAGGAAGGGACTGGTTCCGACGGATCTTCCCGACCATGACGGACCCCGCCACCGGCGCCCCCGCCCACGGCCCGCCCCATCGGGCCGAGAAGGCCCGCTTGGTGTCGTGCAGGGCGCGGAACAGCTCCGGCCAGGCCCACGGGCCGATGTCGCCCACGTGGCTGGAGCCGGTGGGCCGGCTGACGTAGTAGGGCAGCTCCACCTTCGGGTTGTCCCGGATGTACTTGCAGATGTTCATGTAGTCCCACTGGTCGACGCCGGCGAAGTTCCTGCAGCCCCGCGGGTACGGGCCCCAGGTGAACCCGTGCTTCTGGGCCTCCCGGCCCTTGTTGAAGTTGCCGTAGGCGTCGCCGATCACCCCGGCGAACACCTCCGGATACCGCATCGCCCACAGCGGGAATTGCCCCTCCACCACCACCCGTTCGCCGCTGACGGGGTACACCCGCTTCGCCCAGTCCACCAGCGCCAGCGTCCGCCGCTGGGCCCAGTTGTGCACCACGCCCTGCTCGTAGCTCTTGAGCGTCTCCAGGCACTCGTGCCGGCCCTGGAGGATCGAATCGTCGATGTCCCACGGCGGGCAGATGGCCACGTCCCCGCCGCCGCGCTGGAAGGCGTTGAAGATCGCCTGGCTGCCGTAGGCGCCCAACTGCACCCACAGCACGTGCCCGCCGCCGGCGCCCAGGTCCAGCGCCTCCCGCGTGCCGAACTGGAGCTGCCGCGGCACGTTCACGTACGGGTACTCCAGCCAGTAGTTGTAGGTCTTGACCGTCCAGCGGGGCCGGCCGTTGCCGTCCTTGGCCTCGGCCCGCGCCTGCATCACCGGGATCGGCGGGGCGATCTTCTCGTCCACGGGCTGGGCGAGGCTGTTGGCGGCGGACAGCCCGCCGGCCGCGACGGCCTCCCTGCCGTTGACGGCGGCCAGCACCGCGTACCAGGTCCGCCCGGCGCTGGTGATGGTGCGGACGTACAGGCCGGTCCCGCGCGGCAGGGGGGGCTGGCCGTCGGCGATGACGTACCGCGGGACCGTCTGCCGCCGGGCGCGGGCGCCGGGGATCAGCGGCGTGCTGCCCTCGCCCCGGGCGGGGTTGGGGTGCTCGATGGTCGCCACGCTGTCGAGGTAGTACGCCGACAGCACGAACGGCACCTCCACCAGCAGCGCCGCCTCCGGCAGCGTCGCCGCCGTGATGGGCCTGTCGTGGGCGTAGACGCGGTACACCACGTCCGCCTTGCCCCGCAGCGGCAGCAGCTTCTGCTCCAGCTTCTCGATGGTCACCGGGTCCTCGGCCACGATGTCCTCATGCTCGGTCCAGGTCAGGAACGTCTGCCCGTCGTGGTGGATGGCCTTGAGGTTCTTCACCGCGGGCGTGGCCTCGCCGGCCTTGCCCTCGCAGGCGATCTCCAGCGTGGTGGTCGCCCGCTGCCAGCCCGGGGCGGTGCGGAAATGCAGCCGCAGCGGCGCCTTGCGATCGCCCGCCGCCCACCCGCGGACCGCGGCGGTGGCGTCGAAGCTGTTGTACAACGGGGCTCGCAGGGCCAGGATCGGCTCGTCTTCCCCCGCTTGCTGCTGGGTGGGCGAGAGGGCGTGGATCCGGATGGTCGTGCCGTAGCCGCTGCGGCGGAAGTCCGCCCGCAGCACCGCCCGCTGGATCCGCGTCTTCGCCGGCAGGGCCGACAGGTCGAACGCCGCCACGCCGTTTTCGCCGAGGGTGAGCGTGCCGCGATGGTGGCAGGAAGGGGCGTTGCCCCAGACCTCCGCCACGAAATCCGCCCGCGCCAACCCGCCCACCGCCAGCACCGCCGCCGTCAGCACCGTCGCGTAGCATCTCATGGTTGCACCTCCGGCCTGGTCACAATCAGCCGGCCTCGCTTGAGCCCGTCGAGCACCACCAGCCCGTTGGCGTCCGCGGCCGCCTCCCCGCCGATCTTGTCCCGCCCGCTGCCCTGCTCCCAGCGGAACTTCTGGCCCGGAGCCAGCCGGAACTGCTGGGCGTTCCGCAGCGCCATCCGCCCGCCCGAGCCGGTGATGGTCACTTCCAGCCGGTCGGGCCTGTCGACCAGGTCCGACACGTCCCACCCTAGGCCGGTGTTGATCTCCCCGCCGCCCCAGTAGCCCAGCGCTCCCTGGGTCCAGCGGTCATGCTGGGCCCAGTTGGCGCGGGCCAGGTCGGCCTCGGTGGGCGCCGCCGCCACGTACAGCCTGTCGCGCCGGACGTACATCGGCCCGAACCGCGGCGCCTCCCCGCCCCAGGTGAACCCCGTCCAGAACGGCTGCTGCGCCGCCAGCAGGGCCTTCAGGAAGGCGTTCTCCTGCGGCCAGGTGAAGTGCATCGACCCGCTGCCCAGCGACAGGAACGGCAGGTTGACCTCCGGGTGGGCCGCCACCCACGCCACGAGGTTGCGATCAGCCCAGATGCTCTTGCCCTCGGCCGTCTTCAGGTCCCACTCCCTCCGGCCCCACACGGCCTCCAGGGCCTCCCGGTGCGTCTTGCGGACCGGGTAGTTGTCCACCTTGCAGGTCGGGGGCGTCTGCTGGGGGTCCGGATCGTAGCTGCCCGCCACGATCAGCGACACGTCGGCCGCGCGGGCCAGCCCGTAGTGCAGCGCGGCCGTGCCGCCCAGCGCGCCCATCCCGTGCGTGCTCAGCCGGGCCGGGTCGATCCGCCAGGCGGTCTTGACGTATTCCGCGAACCGGTCGGTCCGACGGGCGGTGTAGTCGCGGACGCAGCCGGCGGCGAACGAGCGAAGCGTCCCCAGCGATTCGTGCCAGCCGTAGCCGAACGTCGGCGGATCATCGTGCGGGGAGATGGTGATCATGTCCGTCTGGTGCGGCCAGCGGGGGCGCATGTACAGGTGCCGGGAGTCGTGGAAGTAGATCGCCAAGGCCAGCCGGTCCTGGGAGGCCTTGTCCAGCGCGGGCGGAGGCAGGTAGACGCCCCAATTGACGTACTGGTTGGGGAGATTGGCCGTCCCGGCCGCGGGCGAGCACCACTGCACATAGCGGCGCCGCTGCCCGGGGTAGTCGTAGAAGACCTTCAGGTCCTCGACACACTGGAAGATCGGCACGCCGGCCCCGGTTCGCTCGTCGACCGCCTCCGCCGTCGCCCAGCCGGTCCCGCCGGGAACGGCCAGGCCGTCCACCATCGGCACGACGGCATAATAGGCCCTGCCCGGCTTGTCCGGGGCGTGCACGTACAGGCCCGTCCCGGCCGGCAGCGGCTTGCCGTCCTCAATCGCCAGCCGGTCGATCACCACCTGTCCCATCGCCGCCATGCCCTGGTGGTAGCCGTCGAACGGACCCGAAGCGATGGACCGGGCGAAGGCCGCGTCGTTCAGCGCCCGGAGCTGATGCTGGTAGATCAGCCTGTCCAGGCTCGCGCCGCGCCAGTTGAAGCCGCTGAGCGGCTTGACCTCGCCCAGCGGCTCGGCTTGGCCCAGGTTGTCGGCGTTGATGGGCCGGTCGAGCCGGTAGACGCGATAGCGGGGCCAGCCGCGCTGCTCCAGCGCGTCGCGGGCCTCGCGCAGCTCATCCAGCGTGAACGATTTGTCCGGCAGCGGGTCCAGCTCGCGCCAGGTAATGAACGTCTGCCCGGCGCGGTGGACGGCCTTGACGTCCAGGGCCTTTCCCGCGGCCGCCGAGGTTAGCAGGCCGACGGCGTCTCCGCGGTCGACGGTTACTTCTAACTGCGTCAACTCCGCCTGCCACCGCGGGAAGGCCGCCACCGCCAGTTCCAGCTTCCCGCCGGCACCGCGCCGAACCGGCTCGGTGACGTCGAAGCTGTCGAACCACGGCCCGATCAGCTTCAGCGGCTCCGCCTGGCCCGCCGGGATGATCCGGACGTCCGTTCGGCCGTCCTCGTCACGTCCGGCCAGCGGCGGGCGGCTTACAAGGAGACGGCCCTGGTACACCGTTGCCCCGGCCGACAGGTCCTTCAGGTCCACGCGGATCACCGCACCGCCGGCCTCGTCCGCCGTCTGGACCGTCCGCGGATGCGGTCCCTTGTCGTCGGCCGTCCAGCGTTCGACGACCACCTCGCCCCCGGCCGCCGCGGCCGCCAGGGCCAGCGCGATCACGAGATAGCATGCCTGTTTCACGTGTTTCCTCCGCTGCGGCGGGCCTGTGCCGCCGCCGCGTCATTGAACACTGCCGGGCCGGGTGGCGGCCGCCTCTTCCTGCCTTGGCAGCAGCCAGGCCTTGGCCACCGGGTCGTTCAGCAGGAACCGGGTGTATCTGGTGACGAAGATCTCCCTGGCCTTGGCGGCTGGGTGCACCCCGTCGGTGAAGTAGCTGCTGTCCCAACGGTTGTCCCAGATATACGGGCCCCAGCACAGCCACGGGAGCCGGCCCGGGCGGCCTTCGCGGCCCGCAAAGCCGGCCTCGTCCTTGCCCTGCACATGGTCCTGGATGAGCCATTTCACGGCGAAGGCCTCCTGCCAGACGTGCGGCTCGAAGCCGGTGTGGTGGCGGAAGCCGTCGCAGGTCAGGTAGGCGATCCGCAGGTTGGGGTAGATACGCCGGCAGTGCTCCAGCACCGCCGCCAGGTCCTGCTGCATCTGCTGCATCGTCTGCGGGAACGGCCGGGGCGGACGCCTTTCGCGATTGAAGGCGCCGTGGTACGTCGTGTGAAGGAAAAGCACCTGCACCTGCCGGGGCGAATACCCGGGCCGCTCCAGCAGCTTGGCGGCCTTGTCCCAGACGCGCCCGGCCAGCGGGCGGATCTCCTGGAGCTGCTGGCCGCCCACGGCCGCATCCAGCAGCTCGAAGCCCTTGCGCAGCCGGTGGGCGTGGCGCTGAAGGTGCTGCTGCA
>DASRZG010000197.1:0-2980 GCA_035686585.1 Phycisphaerae bacterium | reverse complement strand
GGGCTTCGCCGACCCGCCGGGCACGGGACTGCCGGAGGAGTACCGCTGCATCCTTCCCGACCCGCGAACCGAGGACACCGTCGGCGAGGCGCGGTATCTGGCCGTCGGGCAAGGCAAGCTCACGGCCACGCCCATGCACGTGGCCAACGCCATGGCGGCCATCGCCCGGGGCGGCGAGTTCCGCTCGCCGCTGCTGATCCGCGAGTTCGCCTCCCGCCAGCAGGTCCGCCGGCTGGACGTGACGGCCGAGCAGGTCGAGCTGGTGCAGCGCGGCATGTACCGCGTGGTGAACGTGCAAGGCGGCACGGGCCACAACTACGCCTACGACCCGGAAATCGAGATCTGCGGCAAGACCGGCACGGCCCAGACGGCGGCGCGGAAGATCGACCAGGACGGCGACGGGGTGCGCGAGACCGTCGTCCGCTCCGGCGACACGGCCTGGTTCGCCGGGTACGCGCCGTACCGCAACCCCCGCATCGCCTTCGCGGTGGTGGTCGAATACGCCCAGGCCGGCGGCGGGGCCACCTGCGGGCCCATCGCACGCCACATCGTCCGCCTCTGCCGCCAGAGGGGGTACCTGTGACGGGGAGAGCCCGCCATGCTTGACCACATCAGGCCCTGGCTGCGGGTGACGAGCTGGCCGATCCTCCTGGCCATGCTGGCGCTGATGGGGGTGAGCCTGATGGCGGTCCATGCCGCCGAATCGGCCGACCCGGACAGCGTGGTGGTCCGCGGCGCGACCACGCGCCAGGCCGTCTGGATCGGCATCGCCCTGGCGGGCTTCGTGGCCGCCACGCTGATCGCTTTCCCGCGGATCGGGCGATGGTCGTATGGCCTGTTCGCGCTGAACCTCCTGCTGCTGGTGGTCGTGCTGCTGCTGCCGCCGATCTCCGGCAGCCGCCGGTGGATCAAGCTGGGGCCCATAGGCTTCCAGCCCAGCGAGCTGGCCAAGCTGACCACGATCATGACCCTGGCGTGGTACCTGCGATACCGGGAGAACTTCCGCCGCCTGCCGGGTTTGGTCCCGCCGTTCCTGGTGACGGTGGTGCCGGCCGTGCTGATCCTCAGGGAGCCGGACCTGGGCACCACGCTGCTGCTGTTCCCGACGCTGCTGTTCATGCTGTTCGTGGCCGGGGCCAGGCCGCGGCACCTGCTGACGGTGGTCGCCGTGGTGGCGGTGATCGCGCTGGTGCCCGTGCCGTGCCGCCTCGCCGGCACCGAGCCGGCGGAGGCGGCTGCCCGGAGGTCCCTGGCCTACTGGCAGGGCCGGATCGGCGGGGCCGACTACGTTGTGGTGGCGGCGCCGCTGTGGAAGATGAAGCCCTACCAGATTCGCCGCCTGGAAGGCTGGCTGCGGCAGGGAGACGACGAGACGGCCTCGGCCACCAACTTCCAGTTGGCCAAGTCCAAGATGGTTCTGGGCTCGGGGGGCCTGGCGGGCAACGAGGCGTCGGAGGCGGTGGACCTGTACATCTGGTGGCTGCCGGAGGACCACACCGACTTCATCTTCGCCGTGATCGGCGGGCGGTGGGGCTTCGTCGGCTGCGCGGGGGTGATCCTGCTGTACGTGGTGATCCTGGTGTGCGGCGCGGAGATCGCCTCGATCACGCAGGACCCGTTCGGGCGCCTGCTGGTGATGGGGGTGCTGGCGATGCTGTTCGTGCAGATCTTCATCAACGTGGGCATGACCCTGGGGCTGATGCCGATCACGGGGATGACGCTGCCGCTGGTGAGCTTCGGCGGATCGAGCATGCTGGTGAACGCGGCCGCGTTGGGCCTGATGATCAACGTCGGCCAGCACCGCCCGCGCAACCTCGGCCCCAGGCCGTTCGAGCACGATGCCAAGGCCCCCGAGGACCGCGCCTCCGCCCCGACGCCGGTGGAGCCGCGGAGCGGGCGCGGACGGTGAGGGGCTTGACTTGCGCGGGAGTTGGGCCGAATCTTCGCGGGCGGACCGGGCCGGCGCGGGCCTACCAGGGCGCCAGCCAGTAGGTCCACCAGATGCCCGCCAGCACCGAGTACACGCCGCACAGGCCCCAGCAGCTCAGTTCCGTGAACAGCCGCTTGCGGAAGCGCAGCATGATCAGCAGCCCGATGGAGGTCATGACGACCTTGAAGACCACCAGCCCGGCCGTGTGGTGGATCAGGCACGCCGCCACCGGGTTCATCTCGACGAACTCCGTGTGCGACATGCCCAGCAGCGTGAAGATCAGGTCGAAGAGGTTGATCAGGCTCAGGCCGAAGACCAGCAGGACCACGCGACGCCCGCGGCGGGCCTCCGGGTGGGCGTTGATGCCGCGCACCGTGTCCGCCAGACGCGTGTGCCATCGGGCCTCCATGCCGGCCGCGATGATTGTGTTCGCCGTCGCCATAACCTCACTCTTTCCCTTGTCGGCATGTATCGGCCGGAGAGACCATGCCCTTTAGCGCCGAAAACGAGGAAAGGCCGCTGGGCGGGCTGGTCCCCGCCAGGCCGTTGGCCGACGACGTGGCGACCGCCCGACGGACGCTGACGCTGCCGGACGGATATCCGACGGCCGTGATCCATCACCGGCCCCTGCCGGCGCCGGCCGAGCCGGGCGGGCCCGTGCTGTACGCGCACGGGATCCAGTCCCACCCGGGCTGGTTCGTCGGCTCGGCCCAGGCGCTGGCGCGGGCGGGCCACGAGGTGTTCCAGGTCACCCGGCGGGGCAGCGGCGATGCCGCGACGGCCCGCGGCGACGCCCCCTCCGCCGCCGCCCTGATCGCCGATACGGCCGCGGCCGTGGAGTGGATCCGCGCCGAGACCGGCGCCGACCGCGTCTGTCTGCTGGGGGTCAGTTGGGGCGGCAAGCTCATGGTCCTGCACGCGATCCGCCGCCCGGAGACGGTCCGCTCGCTGACGCTGGTGGCGCCCGGCATCAAGCCGTCGGTGGGCGTGGGTTGGCCGGTCCGGCTGGCCATCGCCGCCTGCCGTATCTGCTGTCCGCGGCGCCGGTTC
>DASRZG010000196.1:0-5139 GCA_035686585.1 Phycisphaerae bacterium | reverse complement strand
GATTGAAACGCCTACTGCTGTTGGGTCACTCGCCATCGTCGCATCGCCCCCCCCCGGGGGGGCGCAGGGGAAAGGGGACAGGCTGCTTTTCTAACGGATCATCCCCGTAACTATTGTCATTGCTGTCGCTTGCGCGAGTGTTCGTTTCGGCTTTCGCCGGGGCGGGAAGGGCCGGGGCCTGCCGGGCCGCAGGGGGCGCAGATGGCGGTAGCTCGGCATGGGCAGACTCTCCCACCATCCGATTCGGCGCGCAACCGCTGCTCGGCCAACGCCTGGAGGCCCGTTCACGGGCCTTTGCCCCGCCGCCCGGCGAGGTGTAGCTCAGGGCCAGCAGGAAGGCCTTCCGGCCTGTGCGGCCGTCAGCGGCCACGTCGATGACAATGGCGGCGTGCCCGGGAAAGCCGCCCTTGATCCACACGTCCCCAGCCCGGATCTCGCCAACGTCGCCCACCGAACGCAGTTCCCGGCTGAGAGAATAGGACCCCGCGTAGCTGAAGACCACGTCCAGGTACCGCCGGAAAGACCCGGGCGACCCGTCCGGCGCGGCCGAACGCCGCCAGGCGACCTCGTTGCCCCGGACGACCGGCCGGAAGCCGTCCGCCCAACGGGCGAAGTCCGCCCGGTCGCCGCTGGTGAAGTTGAAGTGAACCCGGTCGGCCTGGCCGGTGGCGTAGAGGTACTCGGCCCGCAGACGAATCACGGCGTCGGCGCACTGCTGCAAGTCCCGCGCGCCCACGTCGATGTCGATCACCGCGTCGTGTGCCTCCTGGTTTCGCTTCGCCCGCCCGTCGAAGAGGCGCACCTCGGGCCGCCCGGGCTTCAGCGGGAGGTGACGCAGCCAGTGGGCGAAGCTGCCGGCGTCGGCCGCGACGCGCTGAAACCCCTTCGGGCAGCCGATCCGGACCCAAGCACTCTGGGCCGGGTCATATTGATCCGTCCACCCGTACACTCGCGGGTCGGCATGCTCGGCAGGCCGGAGGGGCCTCGAAGAGGAGCTGGGCGGGCCGTCCACGGCCGAGCGTTCGGCACTGGCGCCAGGGCCGTCATCGCCGTGCCGGTTCGCCCACAGTCCCAGCCCCACGGCGACCCCCGCCGCCGCCAGGCCGCAGAGGATCTTCCGCGATGCTCTCACGCCGGTTGCTTCCATTTCGCCCCGGTTGTCTCCCGCCTATTTCGCCCCCGGCCCTTGTGGCCGGGGGCTATGCCGCCCTCTCCAACAACGTCCGTTGCGACAGACTCACATTCCGGGGCAAAGGGTCGCCCCAAGCCTCTTCCGCCCGGGGACTCCTTTGGCACGGGCTGCAAGTCCCGATGGCCATCGGGATGGCACCGCGAAGGTCTTTGAGTCCCGCCTCCGGCTCATGGGGGCCTTCGCGAAACCGCAAGCGGCATCCATGCACGCCGGGGAGTCCTTCGCAATCGCCAATCGTCAATCGACAATCGCCAATCCCGTTGCGGGCGCAGCCCGCGTGCCCTATTCTTCCTCCAGCGGCAGCTCGGGCAGGTAGAGGTAGTAGACGTCGCGGACGAACTCCAGGGCGCGGATCTCGTCCAGGACGTCCTCGCAGGGCTCGGAGTCGAGGTTGATGCCCACCAGCGCCAGGCCGGAGCGCTTCTTGCGCGAGAAGGTCAGGTCGGCGATGTTGATCTCCTTGCGGGCGAAGGCCATGCCGTACTGGCCCAGCACGCCGGGCCTGTCCTCGTTAAGGATGATCACCACGTGCCCCTCGGGCTTCAGCTCCATGTGGTAGCCGTCGATCGAGAGGATCCGCGGGAACTTGCTGCCGAAGATCGTCCCCACGCCAATGCGGCGCATCCGGTCCGTCTCCACCTCCACCTGGAGGACGTTGGCGAACTCCTTGACCTTGGCGCTGATGACCTGGTCGACCTCGATGCCGCGTTCGGCCGCCAGGACCGGGGCGTTGATCAGGTTGACCGGGGCGTCCATGTGCCGGGCGATCAGTCCGACCAGCAGGTAGGTGGTCAAGGGGCCGACGTTCATGTCGGCGATCGAGCCGCGGAAGGTGATCCGCACCCTCGACAGCGCGCCGGGGGTGATGCCGCTGAGCAGCGCCCCCATCCGCCGGGCGAGCTCGGCGTACGGGCGGAGCGACGGAGGCAGGGCCTTGTCGAAGCCCGGGGCGTTCACGGCGTTGCGGATGCCCTCCCCCCGCAGGGCCTCCACGAGCTGCTGGGCGGCGTCCAGGGCCACCTGGTCCTGCGCCTCCTCCGTCGAGGCGCCCAGGTGCGGCACGCTCAGGACCCTCGGGTGGGCGATCAGCTTCCGCTCGGCCTCGCTGGTGGGCGGCTCCGACGTCCACACGTCCAGCGCCGCCCCGGCCACCTTGCCGGACTCCAGGCCCTCCAGCAGCGCCTCCGGGTCGATGATCCCGCCCCGGGCGGCGTTGATCAGCCGGACGCCGTCCTTCATCGTGGCGATCTGCTCCCGCCCGATCATTCCGGACGTCTCGGAGCTCTTGGGCACGTGCACGGTGATGTAGTCGCACCGCTTGCACAGCTCCTCCAGCGTCTTGACCCGCTCGAACGACCCTTCCGGGCACTCCCCGCCGAAGTACGGGTCGAACGCCAGCACCCGCATCTCCATCGCCAGGGCGCGCTTGGCCACCGCGGCGCCGATCCGGCCCATGCCCACCACGCCCAAGGTCTTGCCGGCGAGCTGGGTGCCCTCGAACTGCTTGCGGTCCCACGCCCCGCCCACCAGCGAGACGTTGGCCGGCACGATCTTCCGCGACAGCGCCAGCATCAGCGCCCACGTCAGCTCGCACGTGCTGACCGTGTTGCCGCCGGGCGTGTTCATCACGATGATGCCCTTGGCCGTCGCCGTCGGCACGTCCACGTTATCCACACCCACGCCCGCACGGGCGATGCACTTGAGATTGCCCGGCTTGGCCAGCACCTCGGCGGTCACCTTCACCCCGGAGCGGATGATCAGGCCGTCATACTGCCCGACGATCCCGGCCAGCTCCTCCTGGCTGAGTCCCGGCTTGACGTCCACCTCCACCCAGCCCTGGGCCTGGAGCCAGTCGACGCCCACCTTGGAAAGCTTGTCGGCTATCAGTACTTTCATGGTCGCTCTCCTTTCACTTCCAGTCCGCCAGGACGCGCAGTGCGGCGGTCACGCCCTGGCCGATCTCGACTTTCACGCCCAGTTCCGCCATCGCGTACTCGGTGGCGGCGATCATCCCGATGGTGTCCAGCACGTCCACGTACCCCATGTGCGAGACGCGGAACGCCTTGTCCTTCAACTCGTCCTGCCCGCCCGCGACCGAGCAGCCGTACTTCCGCTCCATCCGCTTGCGGAAGGCGTCGTTCACGCCGTCGGGGTACAGGATGGCGGTCACCGAATCGGAGGGGCTCCGGCTGAAGACCTTCATGCCCAGCGCCTCGGCCGCGGTTCGCGTGGCGCGGGCGAGGATGGCGGTGCGGGCCCAGATCGTCTCGATGCCGATCCGGTGGATCATGCCCAGCGACACGTGCAGCCCGCGGATCAGGCTGACGGCGGACGTGAAGGGCATGTCATGGGTCGCCAGCGACTTGCGGTAGGCCTTCAGGTCCAGGTACAGGTTCGGGGCCTTGATGGCGTCGATGTTCTTCCACGCCTTCTCGCTGACGGCGACGCAGGCCAGGCCCGGCGGGAGCATCAGGGCCTTCTGGCTGCCCAGGCCGATGATGTCCACGCCCCACTCGTCCATCTTCAGCGGCAGGGCGCCGGCGGAGGTGATGCAGTCGGCGATGAGGATGGCGTCCGTGCCGCGGACGGCGGCGGCGATGGCCTGCAGGTCGCAGGCGGTGGCGGTGGAGGTCTCGCTGTGGACGACGATCACGGCGCCGTACTGCCCGCCGCGGAGCTTGGCGGCCACGGTGTCGGCGGTCAGGGCCGTGCCCCAGGTGAGCTTCACCTCGTCCACGTCCAGGCCGTAGACGCGGGCGACCTTCGCCCACCGCTCGCCGAACTTCCCGCCGTTGGCGACGAGGACCTTCCGGCCGCGGGGTACGGCGCAGGCGATGGCGGCCTCCATGCCGCTGGTGCCCGACCCGTCGATGGTCAGCACGTCCGATTCGGTCATCAGCAGCTTCTGGAGGCCCGCGGTGACCTCGCCGAACAACTGGCGGAACCGCGGCGTGCGATGGTGGATCATCGGCTGGGCCATCTCGAGCAGGACTTCCGGCGGGACGTCCGTCGGACCGGGGGTGAAAAGGCGCTGCTTAATCATGGGGATATACCTCCCGCTGTGGGTTAAACACCGGGTGCAAGCCGGCCCGCCGACCCCTCTGCCGGCGCAGCCTCCCGATGCGTGATCCTGTTTCGTTTTCATTGCGCGGCCGGTGTGCTCGCGGGAGGGTTTACCCGGACAGGACGCCCGGGCCCGAAGCCCCAACCGCACCGCGCCCGCCCCGGCCGGACTGATCCGGAACGGTAAACACATCCTATGCGCAATCCGGAAAACTGTCAATGCGTTCTTGCGACCTTTCCCGCCCTTGCAAGGGCCGGCCCGGAAGGTAGGATGGAGGCAAGGCGCCGCGGCCATATGTCCTTGATCACGTCGCCGCCTATACTTGCTGATATGGGCACGGAAAGCGATTTCAGGGCGGAGTCGTTTCTGCCTCAACCGGCGGAGCTTCCCTGCGCGCTGGTGCTGTTCGGGGGGGCGGGGGCGCTGGCCAAGCGGAAGCTGGCGCCGGCCCTGTACAACCTGGCGGCCGACGGGCTGCTGCCGGAGCGGTTCGCCCTGGTGGCGGCGGCGCGGTCGCCGCGAAGCGACACGGAATACCGCGACATCCTTCGCCAGGCGATCGCCGAACACTCCCGCAGGCCCCCCCGGGCCGACACGCTCGATTGGCTGCTGTCCCGCAGCTACTACCAGCAGGTGCGAGAGGACGACCCGGCCGACTGGCGGAACCTCGCCGGGAGGCTGGAGGCGGTCGACGTCGAGCAAGGTACGGCCGGGGGGCGGCTGCTGTACCTGGCCGTGCCGCCGGAGACGTACGGGCGGATCGTCGAATCGCTGGCGGAGGCGGGGATCGCCGGCAGGGACCGCAGGCCGCCGCCACGGATCGTGATCGAGAAGCCCTTCGGGACGGACCTGCGTTCGGCGCGGGAGCTCAACGAGCTGCTGG
>DASRZG010000195.1:0-5788 GCA_035686585.1 Phycisphaerae bacterium | reverse complement strand
CCTCCTGGTACTGGCGGAACCTCAACTACTTCCACTGCACCATCGGCGCGTCGGACCTGTACGACGCGGGGCTGGACAAGGGGATCGACAAGCTCAACCGCGACTACTGGTCCGGCCTGTTCGGCTACGGGTTCGGGCTGTGCTTCACCACCCACCACCAGTGGCAGGGCGAGATGACCAAGCTCCTGGGCCCGTGCCGTTCGCGAATGGCGGGCGTCCAGGGGCACACGTCATTCGAGGTCTGGCTCACAGGCGGTCCCTACGGCGACGGCCAGTGGGTCCTCCTCGACCACGACATCTCCACCGTCGTCTTCAGCCCCGACGGCAAACGCCTGCTCGGCATCCACGAGATCAACCAGGACATGTCCCTCATCCAGAAGGGCGACCGCAGCCGCGGCTGGCTCCCCGGCGGCCTCCACCCCTCCGACCCCGGCGCCTACAAACGCTTCGCCCACGTCGGTTACATGACCGGCTTCGCCACCGCCCCCCCCATGGTCCACCTCCGAAAGGGCGAGACCCTCCGCCGCTACCTCAAGCCCGGCCTGGAGGACGGCAAGACGTGGGCCTACTGGGGCATCAACTACAACCGCCCGGGCCAGATCGGCCCCACCCGCTCGCGGACCTGGGTTGACCAGCCCGAGAAGATGTACAAGACCACCCGCGACTGCGGACACCACGAGGCCCAGGGACAATACGGCAACGCCGTCTACACCTACACCCCCGACTTCGCCTCCGGCTCCTACAAGGAGGCCGTCGTCGACGAGTCCGACAAGCACGTGACGCTGGAGTTCTATAGCCCTTACGTCATCGCCGCCACCCCCGCGCCCGAGAACATCCCGGGCGAGTGGGGCATCTACAAGCCCGGCTGCACCAATGGTCTTCTCGTCAACGGCAAAATGACCTGCCCCGTGGCCATCTCCACCGACCAGGGCAAGACCTGGCAGGACGCCCCCCAGACCACCGACGGGATGGACCTGACCGACAGGGTCAAGAGCCACATGCAGTACTGGATCCGCTTCGGCGCGGCCGCGAAGGACCTGGCGGGCAAGGGCGTCACCATCCGGACGGTCTGCCAGTGCGCCCCGACGGTCATCCCCCGCGTCAAGGCGGGCGTCAACACCGTCAGCTACGAGTCCTCCGGCCAGGCCGTCCTGCCCGGCGGCCCCAACACCGACCAGACCCGGGTCGTCGCCGGCAAGCAGAACTCCCCCACCGTCACCCTGGAGCTGGCCGCCCCGCGCAAGGCCCAGGCCGTGGCCGTCTACGCCGCCGCCCGCGTGGCCTGCGGGGCGCCCCCCAGGCCCAGCAAGTACAACATCGACTGCTCCACCGACGGCGGCAAGACCTGGAAGCCCCTGCTGAAGGATTACGAGATCATCCGCCGCGGCTATGAGCCGGGGGACTGGTGGAGCCAGACCTTCCTCATGGGCGACGCCGCCCTGCCCGCCGTCGCCGGGGCGATCCAGGTCCGCTTCACCAACTCGGCCCGGCTGACGTTCATGCGGGCCGAGGCGCACCTGGTGTACAAGGTGAAAAACACCTCCCCGCTGAAGGCCACCTTCGCCTGGAAGGACGGCGGCGCCCTCCAGACCGCCAGCCACACCTACGCCGCCAGCGTCCCGGGCACCCCCGACGCCACCTGGCAATTCGACGGCGGGTCCAAGCCCGAAACGGTCTGGGTGGAATACACAGCCGAGTAACTCCGCAGCGTTTATTGAGACCTGGGTTATGTCTCCATTTCGCCCCCGGCCCTCGTGGCCGGGGGCTACGCCCCCGAACCCTTGCGCGGAAATCTTCGCTCGACCCTTTGCCCCGGAATGCAGGGGGACGGTCCACCGACGCCTCTCCCGCACGGGAAATCCAGTGGCACGGGCTGCAAGCAGCCCGTGGCACCCGGGTGATTCAGTACTGCCCGAACGCCTCCCACGCCGCGATCATGGCGCGGTAGTTGTCCATCGGCACCTCCGGCTGGACGGCGTTGGAGGCGCCGAGGATCAGGCCGCCGCCGCCCTTGCAGGTGGTCAGCAGGTCGCGCGTGGCGTCGAACACGGCCGCGGGCGTGCCCGTCAGCAGCAGGCCGCAGTCGACGTTGCCGGCCAGGCACAGGCGACCGGCGAGGCGGTCCTTCGCACGCCGCATGTCCATCCCGGCCGTCGGGTCTACCGCCTGCCAGGCGTGCAGAGGCGATTCGGCCAGCCCGTCCAGCAGCTCCGTCATGTCCCCGTCACTGTGCAGCACCGCGAAGGCGTCCATCGCGCGGACGCCCTCGGCCCACTGCCGCAGGTACGGCCAGACGAAGCGGTCCATCTGCTGCGGGTTGTAGAACGGCCCGCGGTTGTCGGCCAGGTCGCTGGCGGAAACCATCATCTCCACGCCCACCTCCCGCATCCGCCGGGCGGTTTCCAGCCCCCCGGCCAGGGCACGCCGGGCCGTCTCGTCGATCTCCTCCGGGGCGTCGAAGAGCTTATAGCAGAACTCCACATAGTTCTTAGCCCCCGGCATGCCGATGATCCCGCCGGTAACGGCCGCCAGGGTCAGGTCGGCGGGCTTTTCGGCCGCGAGGATCTCCACCTGACGCCGGCGGGCATCCGGGGGCAGCCAAAGGTACGCCGGCTGCCCGGGGGCGATCTCCCAGTACAGGTTGGGGACGGTCAGGGCGGCGTGGTGGAGCTGCTCGCAGCCGGAAAGGAGGATTTCCGCGTTGGCGTGCAGGGCCCGCTCGCCCTCTGCCGGTGTCAGGGACTCGAACTCCCGCCCGACGACCACGCGCCGCCCGGAGACGGCGTCCCAGGCGTGAAACTCCAACTCCCAGATCGGCACGGCCGTCGGCGGCGTGCGGCAGTCCATCGCGGCCAGCAGATCGTCTCGTTTGGTCAAGATTCCACTCCTGTGCGCGGGTGCCCCGGACAAGCCGCTTTTCGGCTTGTCCGGCTTTTGCCATGGCCCAGGGGGCCGGACAAGCCTGCCCCGTAGGGGGCAAACGACGCCCCCGAAGGGGCAGGCTTGTCCGGGGCACCCCCATTTTCGAGGCAGACGAGGGCCCGTCAAGTGACGGCAACATCGGGCCGATACACGCAGGCCCGAAGGGTCCGCGTCGGCGCCGCTTGCCGCGCGGCGCAAGCCCCGGGAACGGGTGTGCCACGGGCTGCTCGCAGCCCGTGCGGGCAGGTGGACGAACCGCCGCTTGGGAAGCCCTGCAGGCATTTCCGAGTCCTGCCCCCTTCCCGCACAGCCTGTCCTTCTCCGCGGGTCTTCGACCCGCTCCGGCGGATCGCCGCTCCCTGCGGGACCGGCGGCAAGCACCCAGCCTCTCCCCGATTCCGATGGGCATCGGGCCGGGGGGATTCCTCGAACGGGCCAAGCCCGAAGGGACAAAGGACGGAGCACGTCTCCGTTGACGGCGTATCGGCCCCGGGGTAGGTTGGCCGGACGGTTGGATTGGCCATCTCGGACAGCCGGCAGGGCGGGTGAACTCGCCCACCATGGGGCCGCGAGGCCGGACCGGGAGCGGTGGGCGGGTTCGCCCGCCCTGCTCTGTCGGACGCCCATCCGGCCCAAGGAGCCTGCTCATGACCACCGAACACTTCACCGCCGCCCACATCCCGCCGGTGTGCGGGTTCAACCTGCTGGAGAAGTTTGCCTGGAACGAGGAGCGCCCCACGGGCCGGTGGTTTCGGGAGTGGGACTTCGACTTCATGGCCGAGCACGGATTTCGCTTCGCCCGGCTGCCGATGGACTATCGCTGCTGGACGCGCGACCTCGACGGGCCGCGGACGGATATCGACGAGTCCGTCCTGGCCGAGGTGGCCGAGGCCGTGGCGATGGGCAAGGCCCGGGGCATCCACGTGTGCGTGAACATCCACCGCGGCCCCGGCTACTGCATCAACCGCCCGGAGATCGAGCCGTTCAACCTCTGGACTGACGAGCCCGCCCGGGAGGCCTTCGCCGCCCACTGGCGGGCCCTGGCCGAGTGCCTGAAAGGCTACAGCAGCGACGAATGCAGCTTCGACCTGCTCAACGAGCCGCCGGGGTACGGGCAGCGCGGCTTCACCGCCAAGGCGCACCGGGAGGTGATGGCCCGGACGGCCGGCGCCATTCGCGAGGTGTCGCCGGACCACGTCATCATCTGCGACGGCCACGGCGGCGGGCACTGGCCGTGTCCGGAGCTGCGGGATCTGGGCGTGGCCCAGTCCATGCGGGGGTACATCCCCTTCGAGGTCACCCACCACCAGGCCCCCTGGTGCGGGCGGGGCGACGACTACGTCTGGCCCGAGCCGCGGTGGCCGATGAACGTCCCCGGCGAAGGCAAGATGTGCGGCGTCTGGGACCGCCCCCGGCTGGCGGCGGACGTGTACCTGCCCTGGCGCGAGCTGGAGGCGCAGGGCGTCGGCGTCCACTGCGGCGAGCTGGGCGTGTTCAACCGCACCCCGCCGGAGGTGACGTACGCCTTCCTGGACGACCTGCTGTCGATCTTCAACGCCAACGGCTGGGGCTGGGCCCTGTGGAACCTCCGCGGGGCCTTCGGCCCGCTGGACAACGGCAGGGAAGGCATAAAGACCGAACCCTGCGGCCCGCACCAACTGGATCGTGAGATGCTCGAGCTGCTGAAGAAGCACATTGCCCCGGGCGCGGCGCCGGGCGTGTGACGGAGTCGTTCGCCGCGGCGGTTCCGGTCTGTTCTCGAAGGGGTGAACCAAACGACGTGCGAATCCGCAAGCGTTGCCGGCTCGTCCCGCCCGAACTACCCAACGTGGGACCCGTCCTGTGGATGCGTTGTGTCGCACCCCACGCATGGTCGCGCCTGGCCGGCAACGCCCCAGTGGGACAAGCTTGCGGGTTCGCGACCCGGAACGTACCTGCACCCGCTACGGCGCGGAGGCCCCCTTCGCCGGGCGGACGACGACGCCGGAGAGGGCGGTCTTGAGGATGCCGGCCAGCTCGTCCGCGTCCGGCTGCTGGGTCTCGTCGGTGACGGTGACGGTCAGCCAGCGGCGGGGGTCTGCCTTGACGGCGGCGGCGCAGTGGCAGAACAGGGCGGATACCCACCCCCGGCGGCGGTCGGGGTAGGTGATCGAGCCGACCGTGCACTGCCACGTCCTGCCCCCGGCGGCGAGGTCGTCGGTGCGGTAGACCTGGTAGAGCATGCCGCGGGCGGTGGCGGCAGCGGCCTCGGCGGCCAGGACGTCCTTCATCGGCTTGTCCGTCGCCCGGGCGTCGATGCGAAGGGTGATGGGCCACTTGGCGTGGCCCAGCCGGAGCTGCGTCAGCGGGGCGCCGGTGGAGTCAACCTCGGCGGGCTCGCCCTCGGGCGCGAAGCCGCCCGGGGCCGAGACGGTCAGCTCGAACAGCTTGCCCGAGACGGAGAAGTCCTTGGCGTCGGCGGCCTGGGCGGCCTGCGCGAGGGCCTTGGGCAGCTTCTCGACGGCCGGGGCGAACATCCTGGCCACCGCCTGCTGCTGCGGGTCCGGCAGGGGCTTGGGGTGCTTGCCGGCCAGGACGGCATCCAGCCACGGGCCCAGCTCGGCGGGCGGCGGAAGGTAGTGGGCGACGGGCCCGGTCACGGGCAGGATGGAGATGCTTGCGCCGTCCAGCGCCAGTCTGGCCTGGACCTGGCGCCAGTACATCAGGGCCGAGCCCTGCGTGATGTGGTTGACCACCAGGTAGGGGCATGTCTTCAGGACGCGGCGGTCGGGGTAGAACCAGGTGGATTTCGTGCCGCGGGCGACGACGGGGCTGGTGCTCACGGCCACCACCGCGCGAAACGTCTCGGGCATCCGGTCGGCCAGCA
>DASRZG010000194.1:0-7956 GCA_035686585.1 Phycisphaerae bacterium | reverse complement strand
GCACCTGACGGGCAACCTGGTCCTGGGGGCCGGCAACTTGACCGGGGACTATAGCAAGCTCGTCATCGGCGGGACGTTCGGCGGCTCGAGCATCGAGAGCGGCGACAGTCTGAAGCTCGTGTTCGACACCGACGGGGCCGGCATCACTTCCGCGGCCGTGCGGACCGCGCTGTTCCTGCAAGGCTACGACTCGAGCACCCGGAACGTCGAGATCGCGGGGGCCGGGGCGGGCACGTACGGGAAGATCGACTTCGGCGGCGGGCGGAGGGGCGGGGTGATCCAGAACGCCGATCTGCACGACCTGAGCAAGGTCTACATCGCCGAGGCCTACGAGGGCGGCGGGTCCACCAACGAGATCAGCGGCAGTTACTTCCACGACTTCAGCGCCGGCGCCTACGCCATCACGGCCGGGAAGATCGGGCTGATCAGCCACAACGTCATCCAGGACGTGGACTGCGGGATCCTGGGCATCTCCACGGAACTGTCCTACAACACCATCACCCGCAGCACGCGCGGCGGGATCGGCGTCGACGCGCCGAGCTACCCCGGCAGCAACCAGACCGTCACGGGCAACACGATCAGCGGGTTCGATTCGGCCGTCAACGAGATCTGGCGGCTGTACGGCGTGAACTTCAACGGCAACGCCTTTGACGACAGCGACTACGGGATCAAGTGGACCAACAGCGGCGGCGGCAATGCCGTGTCCTTCAACAGCGTCGGCGACGTCTTCGGCGGTACCACGCCCAACGGCACCTACGACCTCTACCTCGCCAACCTCAACAACGGCGACGCCGCGTTCAACCTCGACGCGTCGCGACTGGAAAGCGACGCCGACCCGTTGAACGAGCTGTGCTTCATGTTCAACGACGGCCTCAAGACCTACATCGCCTGGCGCGACTTCGACGGCGTCGTGGGCGACTACCGCGTGTGGTCCAGCACCACGGGGCTGAACTGGAGCGACATGGTCTACGCCCCGCGCCTCACGGGTGTCCTCACGCTGGAGAAGGACTCCGCCTACTCCATCGCCACGCCCACGAAGCTGACCCTGACGTCCGACGCCGAGATCGGCGACCTGTTCCTCAACTCCGGGACGACGCTGGTTCTCAACGGGTTCACCCTCAAGGTCAACGTCCTCGAGCACGCGCTGGACGGGTCGGTGGACAACTCCCTCGGCGGCAGCATCGTCTGGCTCCCCGAGCCGGCAACACTGGCCCTGCTCGCCGTCGGCGCCGTATCCCTGCTCCGCCGCCGGCGCAGGTGAGCCGTTGCACAACGGCGCCCCGCCCGGCTCGCGGGGTGTAACCTGCCCGACCGCGAGTCCGATCGCGCGTTCCGCTTCGAGTTCGACATCGCCGGCAACTCGGGGGCCACCTCCAAGCCCGGGTGGGGCGCACCGTGACGCCGCCGCATCGCGGCACCAGATCGTTGCAGCGGGGCAGGCCGTCGTTGTATTCTACCGATGGCGGCAAGGGGTAGTTGCCGCCTCCGGCGGTTGCCGAAGGACGGATTCGTCCTCGCAGTTCTGATCGGTCCAACCAGGCAAAGCGCCCGCGCGGCGAAGGTGCAGGGAAGATGGCGCAGACACCGACTCCGTCAGAAACGCCCAGGCCGGAACCCAAGGCCCCCGCCCAGCGCAGGAAGCTGCTGACCAGGCAGCCCGTCATGCTCCGCGTGATCTACGCGCTGATCCCGGTGCTGCTGGCGGGGATCTACTTTTTCGGTTGGCGGGTGCTGGCGATCCTGGCCGTCACGCAGTGGGCGGGGTTTGTCACCGAGTACGTCATGTCCCGCCGGCGCGGCGCGGCGGTCTCAACGGCGAACTTCGTGACGTGCTGGCTGCTGGCCCTGTCGCTGCCCCCGACCTGCCCGCTGTGGATCGCCGCCGTCGGGGCGATCGTCGCCGTCCTGTTCGGCAAGGAGGTCTTCGGGGGGTTCGGGCGGAACTTCGCCAACCCCGCCATCGTCGGGCGGACCTTCCTCTACGTCTGCTTCCCCACGCCGATGACCGCCTGGTTCGTCCCCAACTTCCGGGGCTTTCCGGGCGGGTTCGCGCACTGGTCGTTCCAGACGCTGGACCGGCTGCCCGACTCCCTGGCCGCATCCGGCCGGACGCTCGCCGACGCCGTTACCCAGGCGACCCCGATGTGGATTCAGAAGTCCAACGGCATCGACACGCCGCTGACGGACATGATCTCCGGTTCGGTGAGCCGCGTCTTCGAGGTCGGCGGGCGGACCGAGATCCTGGCCGCCGGGTCCATCGGCGAGGTCGCGCGACCCTTCATCATTCTGGCGGCGATCTACCTGATCGTCACCCGGACGGCGAACTGGCGGCTGATGCTGAGCTTCTTCCTGGGCATCATCGGATCGGCCCTTCTGTTCCGGTACGTGTTCGGCGGAACCGACGTCGCCTCGCCGTGGTTCTGGATCTTCGGCGGAACCACGCTGTACGGCGGGGTGTTCATGGTCACCGACCCGGTCTCGTCGCCGAACCGCAACCTGGCGCGGTACGCCTACGGGGCGATCATCGGGTTCTTCACGGCCCTGATCCGCTGGAAGGGGGTCTTCGCGGCGGGGTTCTCGTTCGCGGTGCTGATCGGGAACATGGTGGCCCCGCTGCTGGACATGGCGGCCGGGTGGTGGGAGGCCCGCGGGAAGGTCGCCAAAGCACGATCCGCAGGCAGTCCAACCGGCGGGCCTTCGGGAGGCCCGCGATGAGGCCAAACCTCAAGAGCCCGCCCTACGTGATCGCCTATGCCGGGCTGATGGCGGCCTTGTTCACCGCCGCCATCATGACGCTGCACGTGGCGACCGAGCCGGTCGTCCGGCGCAACAAGGAGCTGTTCCGGCAAAGGGCCTACGTGGAGCTCTTCGCCCTGGGCGATCCGAAGACGATGACCCCTGCGCAGGTCGCCGAGGTGGTCCGGAAGCGGATCGTCGAGCGAACCGAACCGCTTGTGGATCCCCAGACGGGGGAACAGATCCAGCTCGTCGAGGCGTACGGTCAGGACGGCAAGCTGGTCGGCTACGCGATCCCGATCTGGGGCGTGGGCTTCTGGGCGCGGATCGACGGGCTCCTGGCGGTCAGCCCGGACCTGACGCGCACGATGGGCGTGGTCTTCCTGTCCCACAGCGAGACGCCCGGGCTGGGCGGGCGGATCACCGAGGACGACTTCCGCCGCCAGTTCCGCCAGGGCAAGGACATCACCCCGTCGCGGGCGGGGGGTCCGTTCCTCACGATCAGCCCGGAGAAGATCGCGGCCGGCGATCCGCGCTACGCCCGCCACGTCGACGCCATCACCGGGGCGACAGGGACGTCGACCGCCCTGGACAAGTTCCTGAACGAGCGGCTGCGGCGGTTCCGGCGGGCGGCGACGGCGGCGGGGATGATCGCCCCCGGACCGGCGCCCGGCGCCGGCGACCCGCTCGACCGCAGGCAATGACGGAGAGCCCGTAGGACATGGCCGTGCAGAAGAGCGTCATCAAGGCCCGCGAAGCGCTGCGGACGCAGCTCTGGGACGACAACCCGATCTTCCGGCAGGTGCTGGGGATCTGCTCGACGCTCGCGGTGACCAACCGCCTGCTGAACACGGCGCTCATGTGCGCGGGGCTCATCTGGGCCACCACCATGAGCAGCCTCACCGTGAGCCTGCTGCGAGGGTACACCCCGCAGCGGGTCCGCATCATGGTCAACGTCCTGATCATCGCCGTGTACGTCATCGTGGTGGACATCGTGTTCCGCGCGTACTTCTACGAGGTGCACAAGGACATCGCCGCCTACGTCGGGCTGATCATCACCAATTGCATCGTCCTGGGACGACTGGAGGCGTTCGCCGGCAAGAACCCGCCCTGGGCGAGCTTCTGCGACGGCCTCGGGGCCGGGCTGGGATATTCCGCCATCCTGCTCGCCATCGCCGCCGTTCGAGAATACCTCGGATTCGGGACCTTGTTCGGCGCGGCGATCGGGGTCTGGCCGCGGGAGTGGATCATCATGGTCACCCCGCCCGGGGCCTTCTTCGTCCTGGCGATCGCGGTCTGGGCCGCACGGTCCCACACGCTGCGGCGGGAGGCCGCCACCGCTCCGGAGGAAAAGAAATGATCCTCGCCCAGGCGACCACAAACGGCGGCACCGCGTCGCTGCTGGCGATCCTGCTGTCCGCCGCCATCACCGACAACATCCTCCTGACGCGGTTCCTGGGGATGTGCCCGTTCCTGTCGATCAGCCGGCAGCTCAAGCCGGCGGCGGGGATGGGCCTGGCGGTCCTGTTCGTGACGACCTGCACGGCCGCCATCAACTCCGCCCTCTACTGGTACGTCCTGGTCCCGATCCGCGACAGCGGCGTGCCCATCCCCGCCGAGTCGCTGTCGCTGATCCTGTTCATCGTGGTGATTGCCGCCTTCGTCCAGCTCATGGAGATGCTGATCGAGCGGATCAGCATGACGCTGTACTTCTCGCTGGGCATCTTCCTGCCGCTGATCACGGTGAACTGCGCGATCCTCGGGGCGTCGCTGTTCATGATCAACCGGGAGCTGAAGGGCCTCGACGCGCTGGTGTTCGGGTTCGGATCCGGGCTGGGATGGATGATGGCGATCCTCCTCATGGCCGGCATCCGCCAAAAGCTCGCCAAGGCCAGGATCCCCGCCGGGCTGGAAGGCCCGGGCATCACGCTGATCATCGCGGGCATCATGGCCCTGGCCTTCATCGGCTTCAGCGGGATGATCAAGCTGTGAGAACCGATGACGGCCGCCCGGAAGCGGCGCGTCTTACAATGAGTCGGTAACCGACTGCGAGTTTTGGAACCAGGCGATGTCCTTTGCGGTGGTGCTCATTGCGGCGGGGTTGGCGGCGCTGCTGACGGCGGTGCTGGCGGGGCTGCTGGTGCTGGCCGAGCGGTACCTGGTCACCTACGGCGTGTGCCGCATCGACGTCAACGCCGGCGCGAGGACGATCGAGAGGGAAGGCGGCGAGCCGCTGCTCGCGGCCCTGAAGGCGGAGGGCATCTTCATCCCGTCGGCGTGCGGGGGGCGCGGGACCTGCGCGTACTGCAAGGTCCGCATCGTGGAAGGCGGCGGGCCGGTCGGGCCCACCGAGCTGCCGCTGCTGACCGAGCAGGAGGTCGGCGACAACGTCCGGATCAGTTGCCAGTGCAAGGTTCGCAACGACCTGAGGATCGTCATCCCCGAGGAGTTGTTCCTCGTCCGGGAGTATCGCGGCGTCGTCGAGCGGATCCGCGACCTGACGCACGACATCAAGGAGTTGCGGATCCGGCTGATCGCCCCGCAGGCCATCGAGTTTGTCCCGGGCCAGTACGTCCAGCTCGAGGCCCCCGCCTACGGGGACAATCCCGAGCCGGTCTACCGCGCCTACAGCATCTCCAGCCCGCCGAGTGACGACGCCCACGTCGAGCTGATCGTCCGCCTGGTCCCGGGAGGCATCTGCACCACGTGGGTGTTCACCATGCTCCGGGAGGGCGACGAGGTGGCCTTCAACGGCCCTTACGGCGAGTTCCGCCTGAGCGAAGACGCCGCCCGGGAGATGGTCTGGATCGCGGGCGGGTCGGGCATGGCCCCGTTCTGGTCGATCCTCCGCCACATGAAGGAAAGCAGCATCGCCCGGAAGTGCACGTACTTCCTCGGTGCCGTCGGCCGCCGGGACCTGTTCTTCGTGGACGAGCTGAAGCGCCTGGCCGACGAGCTGCCCTGGTTCCGGTTCGTCCCCGCGCTGTCCGGGCAGGACGCCGGCGAGTGGGACGGCCAGCGCGGCCTGATCACCGAAGTGGTCGACCGGAACCTGACCGGCGGGGCCGACACCGAAGCCTACCTCTGCGGCAGCGCGGGGATGATCGACGCGTCGATCAAGGTCCTCCGCGCCAAGGGCATACCCGAAGAGCGGATCTACTACGACAAGTTCAACTGACTCGCCCCGCGCGGGGCGGGCCGGAACGGGACGCGACCGATGAAACAGAGCCCGGCAGACAAGCGGATCACCGAACGGATGGCCCCCGGGGTGCTATGCCGCGAGGGGTTCCTCGGCGCCGACCGCCGCCCGCTGGCGGAAATCCTCGACGCCGACCGGTCCGCCGTCGTGGGCCTCGGCGTCACGCACGAGCAGTTGGCCGACCGGCTCGACGAAGTGCTCCGCAAGGCCGTGGCGGCATTGGGCACACCCGTCGAGATCAGACCTGGCTTGATGGCCGTCTTCCACGAGGGGATGGGGCGGATCCCCTGCCCCTGGGGCCACGGGATCTTCCCCAAGGGCGAGGTCGAGCTCGCCGACGAGCGAACGGGGGAGACGCTCCGCTTCACGCCGCTGTCGGTGCACCTGATCGGCGCGCACGGGTTCTACCAGGGGTGCGGTTCCTGCTATCGCATCGACCCCGAATCGCTCGTCCGGATCTTCGGACTCTCCGATTGACCGCCCCCCGCTTGCGGCTTCGCACTGTGCGACTGTCGCGCGGGCCCCTGCGCGCCCGATGACCGCCCTTGCTTCCGTCCACGGATCGGGGTAGTCTCACCGACGAATCGTCATGGAAACCGGCGACCTGCAAAACCAGCCGATCGGCGTGTTCGACTCCGGGCTGGGCGGCCTGACCGTCGTCCGCGAACTGTCCCGGACGATGCCCGCCGAGGACATCGTCTACCTGGGCGACACCGCGCGCGTTCCCTACGGGATCAAGTCGCTGGAAACGGTCCGGCGGTTCGCCCTGGAGGATGCGGCGTTCCTGCTGTCGTTCCATCCGAAGATGATCGTGGTGGCCTGCAACAGCGCCTCGGCGGCGGCGATGGATGCCATCGAGGCCCGCTCGCCGGCGGCGGTAGTGGACGTGATTCGCCCCGGTGCGGCGGCCGCCGCCGCGGGCACGGCCGGGGCCATCGGCGTCATCGGCACCGAAGCCACCATCGCCTCCGGCGCCTATACCCGCGCCATCGCCGCCATCGACCCCGGGCGCGAGGTGATCTCGGTGGCCTGCCCGCTGCTGGTCCCGATCGTGGAGGAGGGCCGCGACGGCGACGACCCGATCGTCATGCACGTGCTGTGCGACTATCTGCGGGACCTCCAGCGGCGGCGGCCGGGGGCCCTGATCCTCGGGTGCACGCACTACCCGCTGCTGTCGGCCCCGATCGCCAAGCTGATGGGCCCGGACGTGCAGTTGGTGAATTCCGGGCGGGCCGCCGCGGAGGAGGCCCGCAGGCGCCTCCATGCCGCCGGCCTCCAAACCCCCCGCACCGCCGGCGGGTCGCTGCGGTGCTACACGACCGACAACCCCGAGCGATTCGCCCGCCTCGGCGAACGATTCGGCGGCAGAAAGATCGACCGCGTGGAACACGTCGGAACCGACGAGCTCGAGGCGAGGTTCCACGTGGCGGCGGGATCGCCATGAGCTCTTTCCGAAGGTGCGTGATCTTCCTGCTGGTGTGTGTCCCCCTGGGGGCCGCCGGATGCAACATCTCCGCGGACTTCTGGCCGCTGAACAAGCTCTTCCCGCCGGCCGGGGAGACGCTGGTGGCGATGGCGTTCGACCCCAACGACCCCGACCGCCGAAGGGAAGGGATCAACAAGCTGTCGGACCAGTCGTGGGGGCTGCGGGACCCGCATCTAAAGGGCTATGCCCTGCTGCTGCGGGCGGATGAAGACCCGACGGTCCGCAGCGCCGCGGCACGGGCGCTGGGCAAGGCGGGCGACGCGCGATACCTCCCGGACCTGGTCTCGGCGCTGGAGCGCGCCGGCCAACCCGCGCCGGTGCGATGGGACGTCGCGGTCGCGCTGGACAAGGTCATCGGGGACGAGGCCGTCGAACCGCTTCAGCGGCATGCGAAGGACGATCCGGACTTGGACGTCCGCATCCACTGCGTTCGCGCCCTGCGGCATTACCGGACGACCGACGTAATGCGGACGTTGGTGGCGTGCCTGTCCGATCCGGCCTTCAGCGTGCGCCACGAGGCCCATGCCGGTCTTGT
>DASRZG010000193.1:0-12471 GCA_035686585.1 Phycisphaerae bacterium | reverse complement strand
CTGCTCGGCGTCGGCGAGGGGGAAGCGGTGGGTGATCAGCGGATCGACCTTCACCGCACCGCCGGCCAGCAGCTCGATGGCCTGGGGGAAGTCCGAGTACAGGGAGTTGGCGGAGGTGCGGATCGCCCGCTCGCCCGTGAGCAGCCGGGCGGGAAAGCGGATGTCGCCGCCGCTCGTGGCAAGCAGCACGCACACGCCCGCCTGATCCAGCATCGCCAGGGCGTCGGCGATGGTCTCGCTGGTGCCGATGGTGTCGAAGACCCGGGCCGCGCCCGCCCCGGCCGTGCGGTCCATCAACCGCCTGCTGAGACCCTTCGGATCGGCGGCCACGTTCACGGCCTCGTCGATGCCCACCTGCTCCGCCACGGCCACGCTGGCGGCGGAGACGTCCGCGATCAGCACCGACGCACCGCGGAGTTTCGCCAACTGCCCGATCAGCAGCCCGATCGGGCCGCCTCCGATCACGGCCACCGTCTGACCGGCCCGGACGTCGCCGACGGCCACCGCGTGCAGGGCAGAGACCAGCGGGTCCACGAACGTCGCCTGCTCGTCCGTGATTGTCTCCGGCAGCTCGCACACACGCGCCGCCCAGGCCGGGCAGTACTCCGCCATCCCGCCCGGGTAGAAGTCCATCGCCCCCCAACCCTGTGCGTGGCCGAGGTGAATCGTGTTCGCGCAGAAGTTCTCCCGCCCCGCCCTGCAATGCCGGCAGATGCCGCAGGTAGTCCAGGTGTTGATCCCCACCCGCTTGCCGACCAGCGGCTCGCCGGCCGAATCGTGGGCGGCCACCACCGTCCCGGTCAGCTCATGGCCGAGGATGATGTTCGGCGGCACCGGCTCATCCCGCCCCAGCGTCTGCCGCGCCCAGGGGTTTTCCCCGTGGAAGTACCGCACGTCGGACCCGCAGATGCCGCAGCAGCTCACCTTCACCAGCACCTGCCCCGCCGACAGGGCCGGCACCGGCACGTCCATCACCTTCAGATCGCCCGGCGACCGCAGGACCAACGCTCGCATGAACTCCCTCACCCTCTCCGCAGCCGGAACAGGCGGATTTCGTTGGTGTTGTTGGGGCGGGCGACTTCCGCGTAGCCCCACAGCTCTTCGCCCACCCACAGCCAATGGCTGTAGCGCCACGTGTGGTAGTCGCCCGGCGTGGTGCTGGTCAGCAGAGGCTGGTGCGGGGTCAGGTCGGTGAAGGTCTCCAGGCCCAGCGTGAACGCCAGGCCGGTGGCGATGTTGTACGACGGGTCGTGCCAGGTGGTGTGCGAACCCTCGTATACGAACAGGTATCCCGCCCCGACCGGCACCAGACAGCCCGGGCGGGTGTAGAAGTTGTGCCAGCCGCCAAGGTCGAACGCCGGGCCGTCGGCCGTCCGACGCCAGGCGTCCCCGTCGTCGCTGACGTAGTGGTATACCCGCTCCACCTGCCCCGTGCCGATTACGAGCATGTGGTACTGCCCGGCCGCGTGCAGGATGAACGGGTCCTTGAACTGTCTCACTCCCGCCGGCCCGGCTTCCTCCGCCGACAGGACGGGCCGGCAGGTGGCGGGTGCGAAGTCGGCGGGGTCGGCGACGTCGTCGAGCCTCATGATCCGCCAGGGCCCGCCGCGCCAGGGGCCGCAGAGGTAAAGCCTGAACAGGCCGGTCTCGGCGTCGCGGATCAACGCGGGCCGCTCGAAGCCGGGGATGGGGACGTCCTCCCGCAGGATGGAGCAGACCGGCTCGAAGGCGATCCCGTCGGAACTGCGGAGGATCCGCACCTCGTATCCCCGCAGCCCGCGGGGCGATTCGCCCTCCCGCATCCGCGCCGCCAGGTAGAACGTCCCGTCGTCGGTCCGCAGGACGGAGGGCGCACCCGCCCACCACTCCGGCTCATCGCGGTCGGGAACCAGGACCACGTCATACCGCTGGAATTGTGCGAGCAGCTCGGAGTTCCGCATGGCGGGGCCGTTATACGGCCAGCGGGGCGGGAACACAAGCGGACGGGCCGAGGCCGAACGCCTCCCGGCCGGCGAATGCTGACAGTCGCCCGACGATTGCCGCCACGCGGAGCCGGCCTGACAGGGTCCTCCAGCCGTGAAAATCGTCCAGCAAGTGGTTGAAATTCGTCCACCGAGTGGTGGAAATTCGTCCAGTTTGCCGATATACTTAGAGCATGATCCCCAGGCACATATCCACGCAACTGCTGGAATCACTGTCGGATAGCCCGGTCGTCCTGCTCCACGGGGCCCGCCAGACGGGCAAGAGCACGCTGGTGAAGCACTTGTCTGCTACAAGCCATCCGTCCAGGTATATCACGTTGGACGACACGTCGGTCCTCTCGGCCACCGATGCCGACCCGGCGGGGTTCATCGCGGGCCTCGAAGGCCCGGTCGCCCTGGACGAAGTCCAGCGGGCGCCGGGGCTGTTCCTGGCCATCAAGGCGGACGTGGACCGGAACCGGCGACCAGGGCGGTACCTGCTGACAGGGTCGGCCAACGTCCTGGCCTTGCCGAAACTGTCGGAGACGCTGGCCGGGCGGATGGAGATCCTCACCCTCTGGCCGTTCTCTCAGGGGGAGATGGACGGCCACCGGGAAACCTTCATCGACAACCTCTTCGAGGGGCAGCCCGCCGTGGGAATCCGTCCGCAGACAGCGGGCGATCTGGTGGAGCGGATTCTCCGGGGCGGCTATCCCGAGGCCTGCCGGAGGCCCTCGTGGCAGCGGCGGCGGGCCTGGTTCAACTCGTACATCACGACGCTCCTGCAGCGCGACGTCCGCGACCTGGCGAACATCGAGGGGCTCACCGCCATGCCGCGCCTGCTGGGCCTGCTGGCGTCCCGCATCGGCTCGCTGGTGAACCAGGCGGAGCTGGCCCGCAGCCTGGGAATGCCGCAAACGACGCTGAAGCGGTACCTGGCCCTGCTGGAGGCGACGTTCCTCGTCCAGCTCCTGCCGCCGTGGTCGAGCAACCTCGGCAAACGCCTGGTCAAGTCGCCGAAGCTGTACCTCAGCGACACCGGCCTGGCCGCCAGCCTGCTGGGCAAGGACAGCGATGAGGGGCTGAAGGACCTGCAGCTCCTGGGCCCGCTGGTGGAGAACTTCGTGGTCATGGAGCTGCGAAAGCAGATCACCTGGAGCTGCACGCAGCCGGCGATGTTCCACTTCCGCACGCTCGCCGGCCATGAGGTTGACGTGGTCCTCGAGTCGGCCGCGGGGAAGATCGCAGGCATCGAGGTCAAGGCCGGCGCGTCAGTCCGGGCGAGCGACTTCCGGGGCTTGCGCCTCCTGGCGGAGCAGACCGGCAATCGATTCGCCGGAGGGGTGGTCTTCTACACCGGCAGCGCCATCGTGCCGTTCGGCCCGTCCCTGCACGCCATGCCGCTGCCAGCGCTGTGGCAGGGATGAGTGCGGAGGCGTTTGCACCCGCAGACCCTGCCAGTACAATCGTGTCATGCCTATCTCCGAAGCCAATCTGAGCGCATTGTCCGCTTTCGCCGCGCTGGCGGAGGAATACTGCACGTTCATCGAGTCGCTTCGAAGCGGCCGGCCCGCCAGGCTCTACGGCACTCTGGAGGAATTGCTGGCGCGAATTCACCTGGGGATCCTCCCGGTGGAGATAGAGATGCCGGAGAAGGAGCATCGCCGATTCCAGAAGGTGCGGATGACGGACGATCAATACAGCGAGGCCGCCAGAATGATCGGTGAAGCGGTAGGAAAGGAATCTGCCGCCCTCGCCACATGGCACGACGAACTGCGGCCTAGCGACCAGACGGGCGATGACTACTGCGCCACTCGGGCATTCATGCTCTGGGACGACCTGGCTGACATCTACCGGGATCTCCACAACGGGGTGGCCCTGTGGAAACTTGATACACCCGATGCCCTGGCCGAGGCCGCCTGGGAATGGCGGTTCGGGTATGAGTCGCACTGGGGCAACCACCTGTTCCGCGCCATGGCCACCGTCCACGAAGCCCGGTACCACGAGTTCGCCGACTGAGGGGAGGTTGTTCGTCCGCTTCCGGGGGGGCGGCTCACGGCCGTTGGCGCTGGCCCAGGAGGACGGCGTCGCGGAGGGACTGGTCGCCCCGGGCGATGAGCCAGCGTTTGTGGAAGTCGGGGGACTGGACCACCTGGGCGATGGCGGCCAGGGCGCGGAGGTGGAAGTTCCGCTCGTCCCGGCTGCCGGCCAGGACGAAGGCGGCCTGGACGTTCGGGGCCTCGTCGGAGAAGGCGATCCCCTTGCGGGCGCGGGCCAGGAGGATGTCAAAGGTGCCCTGCCCCTCGACGACCAGGTGCGGGATGGCCAGCCAGGGACTCAGCAGGGAGCTGGCCTGGGCCTCCCGTTCGGCCAGGCGGGCGGCGATGGTATTGGGGGTGGCGCCGACGCGCTCGGCCAGCCGGTCGGCCACGAGCTGGAAGAACTCCTCCCGCCCGATATGGCCGGGCAGGTCCAGCACGGGGCACCGCTCGACGATGTGGTCGAACCGGTCGAGCACGATCTGGTCGCGCTCGCGGACGATGTCCTTCAGCTCCTGTTCGAGGCTGCCGGTGACCAGCTCGCGGGCGGTCAGCCGCTCGATCAGGTGCATCAGGGCGAACTCCTGGCTGACGCGTTTGCGCCCGTACAGCCAGTAGGCCAGGAAGGCGATCCCGATCAGCACGGCGCTGATGACGTAGGCCTCCACGCCCATCGCGAACAGGACCAGCCCCAGCCCGGCGATGCCGACGATCTGCAGCCACGGGTACAGGGGGGCCCGGAAGGCGGGGCGGTAGTTCTGCAGCCGGCTCTCGCGGAGCACGATCACCGACAGGCACGCCAGGATGCCGGAGACGATCAGGACGGTGGATGCGGCCTCGACCAGGATCCGCAGGTCCAGCAGCAGCGACAGCAGGATCACCGCCCCGGTGATGGCGATGGCCACGTGCGGCGTGCGGAACCGGCGGTTGACGGCGGCCAGGGGCGCCGGCAGCAGGCGGTCGCGGCTGAGGGCCAGCAGGTAGCGCGAGGCGGACATGATGCCGGCGTTGGCGGTGGTGATGAACGCCAGGACCGCCCCGATGCTCAGGGCCACGTAGCCCCCCCGGCCCAGGAAGGCCCGGGCGCCGTCGGAGATGGGGGTGAGCGAATGATCCAGCTCCTCGGCCGGCAGCACCCCGCCGGTGACGAACACGGCCAGGCAGTAGATCAGCGTCACCACGACCAGCGACAGCACCATCCCGCGAGGGATGTTCCGCCCCGGATCGCGGACCTCCTCGGCCACGGATGCGATGTTGAGCAGCCCGCCGTAGGAGACGAACACGAACCCGGCCGTGGTGAACAGCCTGCCCAGCCCGTGCGGGGCGAAGGGCAGCAGCAGCTCGCCTTGGACCTGTCCCAGGCCGGCGATCACGTAGAACGCCAGCAGGGCCAGCAGCACCGCCACCAGGGCCACCTGCGCACGGGCGGCCTCGCGAACGCCCAGGAGGTTGACGCCCACGAACACCACGCACAGGATCGCGCCCGCCAGCAGGCCGTGGATCGAGACGATCAGGCCCAGGAAGGTGGCCATGCCCACGATGGCGAAGGCGCTCTTGAGGGACAGGCTGAACCAGCTCAGCACGCCCGCGATGGTGCCGGCGCCGGCGCCCATGCCCCGGGCGATGAAGAAGTAATCCCCGCCCGCGCGGGGCATGGCGGTGGTCAACTCGGCCACGCTGAGCGCCCCGGCCGTCGCCAGCAGGCCGGCGATCAGGTAGGACACCGCCATGCCAGGCCCCGCCATGGCGTGAGCCAGCCCGGGCAACACGAACAGGCCCGAGCTGACCATCGCCCCGGAGGCGATGGCGAACACGTGGACAAGCCCAAGTCCTTTCTTCAGTTCCATTCCGACTTTCCCGAAACCGGGGGTGCCCCGGACAAGGCGTTGTCTGCCTTGTCCGGCGCCGCTGGTCCACGGGCGCAGGCCGGACAAGCCCGACTGCGGCTTGTCCGGGGCACCCTCGGGACAACCGGCCGCGGAATTGTAGTCCCGCCCGGGAGGGGTCGGCACGGCGCCCTTCCCGCGCCGGGACGGATGCGGTATCATCGCCGGGTCAAACCACCGCGTCCAGGAGGCCGATCGATGCCCGACAGACCGCACATCCTGATCCTGATGACCGACCAGCAGCGGGCCGATTCGATGGGCTGCACGGGCGCCGCCCCCCTGCAGACGCCGAACATGGACCGCCTGGCGGCCGAGGGCGTGCGGTTCGCCAACGCCGTCACCTCCTGCCCGCTGTGCATGCCGGCGCGGGCGAGCTTCGTCAGCGGGCTGTACTGCCACAGCCACGGGATGTGGGCGAACCGGGGCCAACTGCCCCCCGGCGACGAGACGTTCTTCCAGCACCTCCAGCGAGCGGGGTATCACACCGCCTACGTCGGCAAGAGCCACTTCTACGAGCACCTCCGGGGCGAGCACCTCCGCGACCACGAGCCGTACATGCGGGCTCGCGGCATCGACACCCTCCACGAGACCACCGGCCCGTGGGCGACCACGATCACCCGGTCGTACATGACCGACCGCTGGGAGAAGCTGGGGCTGTACAAGGCCTTTCGGGACGACTACGCCCGGCGGCGGAAGAACCCGACGGCCTCCTGGCCCTCGCCGCTGCCGGCGGAGGAGTTCCTGGACAGCTACATCGGGCGGGAGGCGGTCTCCTTCGTGGACGGCTACGACGGGGCCGCGCCGGTGTGCCTGTTCGTGGGCTTCGGCGGCCCGCACGAGCCGTTTGACGCGCCGGGGCAGTACGCCACGATGTACGACCCCGCCGACTGCCCGCCGGCCATCGCCCCCGAGCCGATCCCCGACGGCCTGGCCCCCGCCGCCCGGGGGTACATCCACCGCAGGGACTCCTACCTGAAGGGCGCCGACGCCATCGACCCGGCCGCGGCCGCCGCCACGCGGGCCAACTACTACGGCAAGATCCGCCTGATCGACGAGTGGTTCGGCCGGGTGCTGGACGCCTTCGACCGCCGCGGCTGGCTGGACGAGACACTGGTGGTCCACTGGTCCGACCACGGCGAGATGTGCGGCGATCACGGGCTGTACCACAAGATGTGCTTCTACGAGTCTTCCGTGCGCGTGCCGCTGACGATCCGCTGGCCCGGGGAGCTGCCGGCCGGGCAGGTCCGGCCCCACCTGGCGGGGACGGTGGACGTGTTCGACACGCTGCTGTCGGCGGCTGGCTGCGAGCCGTCGGCCCGCAGCCAGGGGATGAACCTGCTGGACGCCTGCCGGGATGAATCCGCCCCGCTCCGCGAGGCCGCCTTCAGCGAGGTCGCCCTGCCCGTCGACGGGCGAAGCCTTCGGACCACAATGGTTCGCACCGATCGCTACAAGTACGCCGTCACCGAATCGGCCGAGCCGATCCTGCTGTTCGACCTGGCGGAGGACCCCCTCGAGCAGCGCAATCTCGCCGCCGACCCCGCCGCCGCCGACATCCGCGCCGCCCTCGACCACCGCATCCAGCGCTGGCTGCTGGAGACACAGGTCTGCATGTGAGGGGGGCTACCACTGCCTCGATTCGGGCACGTCCATCCACGCGCCGCCGGCGGCGATGGACTGCTGGCTGATCAGGCCCGGCAGGGTCATGTCCATGGCCTCGTGGATGCCGATCGGCGCCGGCGCGGCGCCCCGGACGGCGTTGAGGAAGTCGAGTATCTCGAAGTAGTCGCCGCCGCCGTGGCCGGCGCGGAGGGCCTCGGGCGGCGGGTTGCGCCAGGATTCGGGCAGGTACTTCTCCGCGAAGGCGTCCGTCCCAATCAGCGACTCCAGGTCCAGCCAGCGGATCTCCCGGCTGACCGACCGAAGCCAGATCTTGTGCCGGTCGCCGGGCCCGCCCCGGCTGGACTCGTACGCCCCGTCGGTGCCCTGGAGCTGGTAGTTGGTCATCGCGTGGGGCCGGTCCGAGAGCATGTCCACGCGGATCTTGATCAGGGCGTCGCGGACGGTCTTGCAGAGCATCACGGCCGATTCCTGGTGGTAGGGCTGGCCGCGCGGGTCGGTGTAGTGGCGCCCGCTGCCGGCGCAGCAGACCTTCGCCACCCGGTCGGGCGCCATCCACTGGAGGATGGGCCCGAGGCTGTGGGTGCCGTAGGTCACCCCGTCGATGCCCGTCTGCCACGTCCGCCGCCAGCGGGTAACCTCGTTGAGCTCCTTGAGCTCGTGGAGGTATTCGCCCTCGGCGTAGTACACCTCCCCGAACGCCCCGGCCTGGGCCAGCGCGCGGACGACGACGTTGGGCTTGGTGTAGGCGACGTTCTCGGCCATCATGTACACGGCCCCGGAGGCCTTGCAGGCGGCCACGAGCTGCCGGCACTCCTCGACCGAGACGCCGGCGGGGACCTCGCTGAGGACGTGGATTCCGCGCTGGAGGGCGGCGATCGACTGGGGCACGTGCAGCGGCATGGGCGTGCCGATGACCACGGCGTCCAGGTCGGCCTCGGAGAGCATCTGGTCGTACTCGACGTAGGCCAGATCGGCCCCCATGCGCGTCTTGCACTCCTCGAGGGCGTCGGCCCGGATGTCGCAGACCGCCCGGATCCGGGCACCGCCCGCCTCCAGCGCCGCCAGAAACGACCCGCCCCGCCCCGCCGCCCCCACCAGGCCAACGTTGATCCGCGTATCCTTCACCATGGCGCCATCCTCAGTTGATCCTTACCAGTTCACCTTCGCCGCCAGCACCGAATCGATCAGCCGGCGGGCATTGTCATGGAAGATGCCCTCAACGGCGTCGCGGCCCAGGCCCATCTCGCCGCAGACGTCCTTGATGGCCTTGATGATCTCGTACATCATCAGCGTGTACCCCGCCTCGACCTCCGGCGGTTCGCGCTGCGTGTTGAAGTGGAAGGGGTAGCTCGTGCGGTTGACGTACGTCCGCCCGTCCCACTGCCGCCGGCCCCGCATGTAGAAGACGGGGTTGTCGATGCCGAACAGCGTCCGCCGCCAGCCAATGTGCTCGAAAGCGATGCGGTAGGTGGCGGGGTTCAGCACGGCCGAGCAGTCGAAGTAGAGCCCCTCGTCGTCGGCCAGTTGGGGCAGGGCCTCGGCGGCGTGCGGGGCGGTGTAGCAGCGGCCGAAGTGGGCGATCACCAGGACGATGTCCGGATAGCGGCGGCGCAGCTCCTTGATCTGGCGGATGTTGTCGGGGTGCCCCAGCCGTTCGGCCTTGGGCACATGGAGCGTGACCCACGCCCGGCGGTCGTTGAGGACCTCCAGGTGGGCGTGGGGCAGGAACTCGAAGATGCTCGCGGCGATGTGCTTGTCGCGGGTGTCGGGGGACCGGCTGATCATGGCGTAATACGGCTTGACGCCGATCACGCCGGGCTTGGCCAGCTCGGCCGCCAGGCGGTCGGGGGACCACTGGGGGATCAGCACGGTCAACGCGTGCCAGCCGCGGCGGAGGGACTCGGCGCGGACGTATTCGTTCATGGCGTCCACGTCGAACTCCAGGCCGGGGTGGCCCATGGCCACGAGGCTCACCTCCCGGCCGGGGTAGACGATGCGGTTGCAGCGTTCGGCCGCCTCGGCGGTGATGGGCTCGCTGACCTCGGAGACCCAGTACTCGCGGCGGCGGGCCTCGGTCATCGGCTCCAGCCGGTGGGCGGGGTCAGCGATGTGTGCGTGGGCGTCGATGATCCGACGGGGCACGAACGCCTCCAGGTGCTCGTCCCAGAACGCGCGGTCCACGTCGGTGTAGTCCCAGACGTAATGCAGGTGGGTCGGTTCCATTCACGTCTCCGACAGGGACTTCACGTACTCCTCAAACAGCGTCGAATACACGTTCGCGTCACGACCGGGTTCGACGGCGCGTTCGTCGGGCGCCATCGACAGGGCGATGTCCTTCAGGGGGGTCTGCGCGTCCACCAGACCCCGCGCCAGCATGGCCGCTCCGACAGCGCCGGTGTCGGGCTCGGCCGCGCAGGCCACGGGCAGGCCGGCCACGTCGGCGGCGATCCGCGGCGTGACGCTGCTGCCGGCGGCCCCGCCGCAGGCGACCAAGCGGGCGACGTCGAACCCCGTGCCGGTCAGCAGCCCCAGGTACCGCTTGAGTTCCAGGCACAGGCCCTCCACTACCGCCCGCAGGACGTGGGCGGGCCCGTGGCGGAGCTTCAGGCCGGAAAGCTGTCCGGCGAGGTCCCCGCCCAGCCCCGCTCCGCCCGTGGGGGCCAGGAAGGGCCGGAACCGCACGCCGCCGGCGCCGGCAGGGACGCCGTCGATCATCTCGTCCACCCTCGCCCCGCTCGCCTTCTCCATGCCCAGCAGCTTCAGCGTCCACGTGACCGACGAGCCGCCGTTGCCCATCGAGAGGATCTGCCCGAACAGCCCGTCCACCACGTGCGTGCAACTGAACCCGTTGCCGCCGGCCGGGGGCATCATCCGATCGGAGACCGCCATCAGCACCCAGGCGGTGCCCGCGCCGAACATCACGTCCCCGGCCGTCACCGCCCCCACGCCCAGGGCGCAGGCATACTGGTCGTGTACGGCCGGGCCTACCGGGATGCCGGCAGGCAGGCCCGTTTCGGCCGCCACATCGGCCAGCAGCCCGCCGGCGGGTTCGCGCGGGCCCAGCAGGTTGGGGAGCTGGTCCTCGGTGATGCCGATCCGCTCGAGCAGGCCCGTCTCCGCCGCGCCGGAGGTCGGGTCGAACAGGACCGCGCAGGACAGGCTGGTGGCGTCGTGGGCCCGCCGCCCGCAGAGCCGGCCGACGATGACGTCCCCGACCAGGCCGACGCGGTGGGGCGGCGCCAACAGGCTGGGCGATTCGGCCCGGATGCGAAGGAGCTGCCCCAGCGCCATCGTGCCGCGGGGATGGCCCGTCCGCCGGGCGAGCTCGTCGGCGCCGATCTCGGCCGTGACGGCCCGATCGAAAGGCCGGCCCCGCCCGTCCAGCCAACTGATCACCCGCCCCACGGGCCGGTCGTCGCCGTCGAGGATCTGCAGCGCCCCGCCCTGGGCGGAGATGCCCACCGCCTCCACACCCGACAGGTCCGCCGATCGGCCCGCGGCCCGAATGGCGGCGACGGTCGCGGCGAAGATCTCCTCGATGTCCTGCTCCACCCCCCCGCCGTCCACGTGGATCAGCCCCACCGGCGCCGCCCCGCGCGCGGCCACCGCGCCGTCATCCCCGACGACGACGGCCTTGACGTTGGTGGTCCCAAGATCCAGTCCGAGACAAGACACCTACACTCTCCGACAAAGAAGAAGCCTCGCCGCAGAGACGCAGAGCCCGCAGAGCAGAAACTGATTCAGAAGCTGCTTTACTCTGGTTGCTTATGCTTCTGACACTCTCTGCTCTCTGCGATCTCTGCGCCTCTGCGGCCCATTCGTTTACGCGCCCTACACCTCCCAGAAATCCGCGCCGATCAGCCGGCTGGCCATCTCCAGTCTGGGTCGGGCGTTGCCGAAGCAGACGGCCAGATGGTGGGGCCCGCCGGCGGTGGCGTAGGCGGTCAGGAAGTCCCGGACGTCCCCCGCCGGCGCCGCCTTGGTGTGCGGGGTGACCAGTTGGTCCAGCGGGCCGAAGTCCTCGACCGTGATCGGCGCGGCGATGATCCGCCACTGCCCCCCCGCCGACAGGGTCAGCGCCATCAGTGTGGCCGGGCCCGGGGCGAAGGTCGTCGCCAGGGCCAGTTGCGCCGCCCGGGTCGGCACGATGCCCTTGGGGCGCTTGACCATCCGCAGCGTGCGGTCGGTGCGGTGCATGGCGGCGTTGGCCTCGCCCATGTGGCTCAGCAGCACGGCGTTGCCGGCAAAGTCGATGGTGAAGATCTCGCTGAAGCTGGCCGGGGGGCACAGCCAGTTCAGCAGGCACGTCCCGGCCGCGGAGATCAGGTCCCCCTCCCCGCCGAAGCCGATCCCCTCGGCCATCATCCGGCTGGCGGCGACGAACGGCAGCGTCTCGACCCGATCGTCCTCGCCGAAGGCCAGGAACTGGTAGCTCAGGGCGTCCAGGCGGCGGTCGGCGACGATGCCCCGCACCGCCAGCTCCGCCCGGGCGGTCGCGGCCAGCTCCTGGTCGGTGATGTCCGCGGCGATCTCGTAGGACTCGCGATACTGCCCCACCAGCCCGGCCACGTCGCCGGCGTCGGCCCCGGCCGCCCTGCGGACGTACTCGCTGACCGTCACCGCCTCCCACGCGCAGCCCAGCGTCGTCGCCATGTGCGTGGTGTCCAGCCCGAAGTCGCCCATGCCCGGGAAGGGGTATCCCAGCAGGCCCAGCCGGGCGCGGCGGAGCTTGCCTGCCGCGGCGGCGGCCGCGAAGAAGTCCGCCAGCTCGACGGTGGCGCTGTCGTCGTCGAGGTGGCTGGTGACGTAGTGGAAGTCCACGGCGGCCCGGCTCAGGACGTTGCACAGGTCATGCGTGCCGTGGACGCCGTGGTTGGCGATCAGGGCGGCGGAGTCGTATGACTCATCCACCGCGAAAAGCTCCTGCGTGTTCCAGACCACGATCGGCAGGCGCGTCCGCTG
>DASRZG010000192.1:0-29860 GCA_035686585.1 Phycisphaerae bacterium | reverse complement strand
GGCGGCGGCGTCCGGTGGGGCGGGCTGTACCTGGTCGGGGCGCTGTGTGCGGCCGCGCTGGCGGGGCTGCTGATCTACAGCGGTGACTACCGCCAGACGGCCGCGGCCGCGGTGGTCCTGGCGGTCGCGACCGCGGTGTGCGTCGGGATCGGCGCCCGCGCGGGCAAGGTGTTGCCCGACGGGCGGCGGATCGGGCTGGCCCGGCTCGACGATTCCGCGGACCGCTTCTGGCTCGGCCCCCGCGACGTGCCCGCCCCGGGGCTGGCCTACATCGACACCACCCACCTGGAGGCCTTCAGCCGGGAGTCCACCCGGCCCGACGGCACGATGGGCCTGACGCTGACCCTCATGCGCAACGGCTACCTGACGCTGGACCTGCCGGAGTTCACCGCCGACCGGCTGGCCGGGGCAAGCCTGCTGGTCTCGGTCGCCCCGTCCAGGTCGTTCTCGTCCCGGCAGCGCCGCATCCTGCGCGACTGGGTCCGCGGCGGCGGGACGCTGATCTGCACGGCCGGGTATGACTCCGCCGCCGGCAGCCGGGACATGCTGGCCGATTTCGGGCTGAAGCTGGGCTACTCGGCGGACAAGGAGATGGGCCCGGGCGACATCGAGCCCCAGCCCATGGGGTGGTTCAAGAGCACCTATTACGAGGGCGAAGGGTACCACTCGTACGCGCGATATTGGGCGGCCTGGCCTGTGGCGACGGTCGCCCCGCCGGTCTTCGACAAGGACATCGGCGCCGCCCTGCCGGTCGCCTTCGGGCGGGGCGGATATGCGGTGATCATGTTGCGGCACTACGGCAAGGGCCAGGTGGTGCTGGTGGGCGACACGGGCTTCGCCATGACCAAGAACCTCGAACGCGAGTACGGCGAGCCGATCGAGGGAATGCGCGAAAACGCGGATTTCTGGCGGTGGCTGCTGTCGGGTTTGCGAGGCGGGACGGTGTGGACGCCTCCTCCGCCGCCGGCGCCCGCCGCGCCCTCGGCCGAAGGGGGGGCGGTCCCATGAAACGCGCGTGGATCGGTGCGGCGCTGCTGGCGGCGTCCTGGCTGTTTGGGCTGAGCTACTATCACCAGGCGCAGTGGCCCTGGTGGGCGCTGCTGGTGGCGGGGGGCGTGCTGCTGCTGGTCGGACGGCAGTGGCCGGTGCCGCCGGCGCCGGCGGCGCTGATCGCCGCAGCCGCGTTAATCCCCGCCATCTGGTTGCTCCGCTGGCCATACCGTATCGGTCCGCTGCTGCTGGCGGTGGGGCTGGTGCTGGGCGCCCTTCCGCTGCCGCGCCGGTGGCCCCGCCGGCTGGGGGCGGCCGCCGCGGCGGCGGGCCTGATCCTGCTGGCACAGACGGTGGCGATGGAGGCGTACGAGGCCCTGACCGCGCGGACGCACCTGCTGCCGGCGCCGCTGGGGCGTCTGCTGGCCGCGGCGGTGGGCCTGCTGGGCGTGGACGCCACCTACGACGGGCAGCACCTGGTCCTGTTCTCCATGCGCCGCATCCACCCGCTGGCGGCCACGTGGGAGCTGCTGCTGGACCCGGTGACCGTGTGCTTCCTGGTCGCCGCCGTGGTGCTGATCGCCCTGGCCGGGCGGTCCCGGCTGCGGTCGGCGGGGGTGCTGGTCTTGGCCGTGCTGGCGTGGCTGCCGCTGCGGGCGGGGCTGCTGACCGGGCTGTACCTCCACCGAGTCCTGCGGACCGAGTACGAAGCCACGCTGAACGCCATGGACCAGTTCTGGAACCCGTGGCTGCACCTGGCCCTGCTGGCCGGGCCTGTGCTGCTGGCGTGGCGGCTGGTACGCGAGCCGGCGCCGCAGGCGCCGCAAGCGCCCGCCGCCGAGGACGACCGCCTGTCTCCAATCAGCCTCTGGCCGATCGAGCTGCAGGCCGCCCCGGCCGTCGCTTCCGAGCCGCCGGCGGAAAGGCCGTCCAGGCTCCGCGGGGCCGGTGCGATCGGTCTGGCCCTGCTGGCGGGCGGGCTGATCACCACGGCCGTGCTGTGGCACCCCGTCGGCACGCGGAAGGGGGGCAGGGTGCTGATCGACGAGTTTCACTCCGCCGCCCCCTGGCCGTTCAAGGATTTCGACACCGTCCGCACCGACAGGCGCTTCGACACCGAGTGGTACGGGCACGATTCCGCCTACAATCTGTCCTGCCTGTACGACTACGCCAGCCGGTTCTACGACATGTCGCGGACGACCGGGCCGATCACGGCCGCCCGCTTGGCCGACGTGGACGTGCTGGTGCTGAAGGTGCCGTCGCTGCGGTACGGCGAGGAGGAGATCCAGGCGATCCACGACTTCGTCGACCGCGGCGGGGGGCTGCTGCTGATCGGCGAGCATACCAGCGTCTTCGGGTCGGGCGTGAACCTCAACGACATCGCCCGGCCGTATGGGTTCGAGTTCCGCTACGACTGCCTGTTCGGGATCGACTCGGTCTTCGAACAGCACTACACCGCCCCGATCGTGCCCCACCCGATCGTCCAGCGGGTGAAGGAGATGGACTTCGCGGTCTCCTGCTCGATCCGCTCGATCTATCCCGGCGGCTGCGCGCCGATCCGCGCCACGGGCCTGAAGAGCCGGCCGGCCAACTACCATGCCTCCAACTTTTACCCCCCGGCGGAGGACGACCCGGCCATGCGGTACGGGGCGTTCGCCCAGGCGTGGGCGACTCACAGCGGGCAGGGTCGGGTGGCGGCCTTCACGGACTCGACCATCTTCGCCAGCTTCAGCACCTTCGAGCCGGGCAAGAGCGAACTGTTCCTGGGGATGGTGGAGTGGCTGAACCACTCCGGCGGGGCGGTCGGCATCAAGGCCCTGTTGGCGGCGCTGGCCGTGGTGGCGGCCGTGGCGGCGGTCGTCCTGGCGGTGGGGGGCGACGGGCCCTGGATGCTGGTGGCGGCCTCGGCCGTGCTGGGCTGGTCGATAGCGGCCGGGGGGGTTCGCGCGGCGGCCGCGCGGGCCATGCCCGCCCCCGAGCCGGTCCGCGACATGGTCCGCGTGGGCATCGACCGGACCATCTCCCGGGCGCCGTTGCCCAAGAGCGGCTTCATCGGCGGCAAGGACGGGCACTTCGGGCAGTTCGAGCGGTCGATCCTCCGGCTGGGGTACTTCACGTTCCGCGCGTCCGGGGAGGAGCTGACCCAGGCCGACGCGATCGTGGTGCTCGACCCCAGCGCGCCCGTGGACCGGCCCTTCCGCGACCGGCTCGCGCGGTACGTCCGGGACGGCGGCAAGCTGCTGGTGCTGGACGGGCCCGGCAACGCCCGGTCGACCGCCAACAACCTGCTGTGGCCGTTCGGGATGAAGCTGGAATCGGCCCCGCTTCCCGCCGGGACGCTGGCGGGCCACTCCGGCTGGCCGGCGATCCCCGTGCCGTCGGCGCGGCGGGTGAGCGGGGGGCACCCTCTGGCGACGCTGGACGGGGTGCCCGTGGCGGCGGCCGTTCGCTACGGCAAAGGGACGGTGACGGTGGTCGGCTTCAGCTCGCGATTCACCGACCTGAACATGGGCGTGATCGGCGACGTCGTCCCGGATGAGAAGCTCCGGCCGGTGTTCGACTTCGAGTACGTGCTCCTGCGGAGCATCGTCCAGGACGCCCTCCCCGGCGTTCCGCCGCCGGGAAGGGAGGAACCGGGAGCCGGGAACAAGGAACCGGGGGAAACAGCGAATAACGAATATCGAATACTGAATATCGAATCTCGAAGTGGGTTCTCCCTCCTCGGACACTCTCGACTGGAAAGGGGAACCGGGGTAACAGCGAACGGGGGAGAAGAAGAAACGTCCTCCCCGCGAAGCGGGGTGTGACGATCTCGTCAAGGCTGGCCTTTTGGCGTCGTTGGTTCTCCGGTCACCCCTTCAACTTCCGGATCATTCCCACCACGAACGACACCTTCTCGGTGATTCCGCCCCAGTCGCCCGCCGCCACCAGGTCCTTGGTGATCAGTTTGCTGCCCATGCCCACGCAGGCCACGCCGGCGTCGAACCACGCCTTCAGCGACTCTTCCGTCGCGTCCACCCCCCCGGTGGGCATGATCGACGTCCACGGGCACGGGCCTCGCAGGGCCTTGACGAACGCCGGCCCGCCGACCTCCCCGGCCGGGAAGACCTTCACGATCTCGCAGCCCAGCGCCTCCGCCTGGCTGATCTCCGAGGCGCTGCCGCAGCCGGGGCTGTAGGCGACCTTGCGCCGGTTGCACAGCTCCGCCACGGCGGGGTTGAGCGTCGGGCCCACCACGAAGCTGCTGCCGCAGTTAACGTACAGCCCCGCCGTCGGGGCGTCGATCACCGACCCCACCCCCAGCGCCACCTCCGGCAGCTCGGCGGCGCAGAACCGCTCCAGCGCGGTGAAGACCTCCCAGGCATGGTCGCCGCGGTTGGTGAACTCCACGACCGTCGCCCCCCCGGCCGCCACGGCCTTGACGATGTTCCGGGCCACTTCGATGTCCGGGTTGTAGAAGACCGGCACCACCCCGACGTCGACCATCCGGTTGAGGACCTGCATCCGCGTGAAGCGCGACATGACCTGCTCCTTTGCCTGGGGACACTGCTGATTCCGGCGGGCATCAGGATAGTCCCCGCCCCCGCACTCCGCAAGCTACGGCTCCAATGCCTGGGTGCCACGGGCTGCTTGCAGCCCGTGGGGGCAGGCGTGCGAACGCTCGGGGAGCATCCCTCCCAATCCCGCACAGGCTGCAAGCAGCCTGTGGCACCCAAGGTCCTCCCATTTCGCCCCCGGCCCTCGTGGCCGGGGGTTGACCTCCGTCATCGAGCGTCCCCCCCGCGCGCACAAGCCCCGCGGCGAACCGACGAGGAAACACCCCCGGGGCCCTCCGTTTGACGCCCCTCCTTCGGCGGGACCTACGTCTTCTTCGCCGTCACCACCTGGAACTTGCTGGGGACCTGCTCGACGGTCCGGTGGTGGCATTTGGGGCAGGTGGTCGTGTGCTTTCGCTCATGCTGCCCGACCGTCATGCCCAGTTCGAACTTGTGCCCGCACTTTTTGCAGTGATATTCGTATTTGGCCATCCTCTAACACCCCCAACGGGCCCGGGCCCGTCTGCCTTGTATGCCGGCCGACCTTCCTACAATTGTATCCCCGCTGACCGGCCCGTTGCTATCGGCCTGGCTTCTTTGGGAATCGGCAGGTCAAGTCCCGATCCTCAAGGAAGCGGCAGGCAGTTCTTCGAGGACTTCAAGCGAAAGGGGCGGACGCACGCCGCCTTCGCCGACGGCCCGGAGGCCCCGCGCCGGTGTTCATGGAATTGGACCTGAGCGAACCAACCGAGTTGCGCAACCGTGCTGTAGCCACGATCCGCCAGGTGCGGTGAGCGGCTCAAGGCACGCACGCATCCTCACCAGAGGAGAGCACGATGCCGGGATCAGAGCGGACCCAACCTGCGCGGGTGATGCCGTTGTGCGTCCTTGCCCTGGCGCTGGCCGTGACGGATGCTTCCCTCGGACAGGGGCCGGTACGGGACGGGTCGCCGAACCAGGCCTTGGCCGCCGCGCCGGCCCCGGCGCTGATCGCCGGCCTGCCGGAGGAGGCGGGGATTGCGGTCAATTCCGTGGGGTTTTGCCTGGATCTCGGCTGCGGCGACGGGGCACTCGCCGCCGAAATCGCCCGGAAGACCAGATACACCGTCTTCGCCGTGGCCAAGGACGACGCCGACTGCGCCAAGGCCCGCCGGACGCTCGACGAGGCGGGGCTCTACGGCACGCGCGCCGCGGCCGTGGCCGGCTCGCTCAAGACGCTGCCGTTTCCCGACGGCTACGGCAACCTGATCGTGACCGGGGAGTATTCGGGCGCCCTCGATCTCCAGGAGGTCCTCCGGGTCCTGAACCCCAACGGCCTGGCCGTCATCGGCGGCGGCACGGCCGATGCGGAGAAGCTCAAGGCCGCGCTCGATGCGGCCGGCATCAAGGGCTATCGCATCGACGGCCATCACGCGATCTTCCGCGGCCGGATGCCGCGAGGGGCGGACGATTGGACTCACATGCGGCACGGGCCGGACAACAACCGCGTTTGTCCGGATGCCAGCCTGCGGCCGCCATTCCGAACGCAGTGGCTCTCCTCGATGCCTCCCAACAACGGGGACATGGTCTTCACCACCTGCATACTGGCGGCGCAGGGAAGGCTGCTGAGGCTCAAAGGCGTCAACAAGGATATCCGGCTGTGTGCGTATGACGCCTTCAACGGCACTCCCTTGTGGCTCTTTCCGGCCGTACGGAAGAACTACCCGCTTCTGATGACGGGCGTGGCGGCGGTGGGGGACCGCGTGTACGCGGCCATCGGGGACAGGGCGGTGGCCTTGGACGCGGCCACGGGCGAGACGGTAACGACCTACGAGGTCGGCGACGACGCCGACATCCGCGGGGTGTGGGCGTGGCTGGCCGTGGAGGACGACATGCTCCTGGCCCAGGCCGAAGGCGCCAAGGGCAAGGCGGCCTATCCGCACTCCAAGGGGGAGGTGTTTTTCGCGTTTGACCTGAAGACGGGCAAGCTGCTCTGGAAGCACCGGTGCGAGGGCTTGGCCGTGACCGATACCGCGGCGATCGGCGGGGGGGCCTTGTACTACCGCGACGAAGCGGCCGGGGCCGTGGCGTTGGACCTGAAGACCGGCAGGCCGCGGTGGGCCAACCCCAAACTGGCCGGCGATCTGCCGTTCAAGGATTGGATGTGCCAGACGATCCGCCTGGCCGGCGTGTACGGCAACGGCAAGATCCATTTCATCTGCGGTGATTCCTCGGTGATGCTCGACGCGACCGACGGCCGCATACTGTGGGAGAAGAAGACACGCCCCAATTTCCAGTACCCCGCCTTCCTCGGCGAGAAGATGTACGGGCTCGTCAGCAACGGGGGGGGCCAAGTGGTGGTCGGAACGATCGATCCGGCCACGGGCGAGGTGACCGGCAAAGTGGGCGGGGCCTTCTCCGGCTGCGGTGTGGGGGTTTACTCGGCCGGGACCATCTTCAACGCCGGGCAAGGATTCGCGGCCTTGGACCTGGCGACCGGCAGGAGCTACTCGCCCGGGCGCCTCACCCGCTCCCCCTGCGGCAACGGGCCGCTGCCCTCGCAGGGGCTGCTGTTCTTCATGCCGATGAGATGCGGCTGCCTCTACCCCGTGCGTCTGCCCATGGCCATGGCCCCCGCCGGCCCGCTGCCCGACGCTCGGGTTGACCTGGAGGGTCGGCTGGCGAAAGGCCCCGCGTTCGATTCGCCCCTGGCCGCGGCGGCGCCGGCACAGGAGTGGCCCTGCTGGCGGGGCGGCATGGGACACACCGGCCAGACGGATACGGCGCTCCGGGGGCCGTTGCAGATCGGTTGGCGGCAGAAGCTGTCGGGGTCTCTGACGCCGCCCTCGGCCGGCGGGGGGATGGTGTACGTCGGCTCGAAGGAAGGCTTCGTCTGGGCGCTGGACGAAGGGAGCGGGCAGGTCCGCTGGAAGTTCGCCTGCGGCGGCGAGGTGCCGGTGACGCCCACGTTCGCCCGCGGGCGGGTCCTGGTCGGCTCGGCAGACGGCTGTGTGTACTGCCTGGACGCCGGGACGGGGCAGGTGGCCTGGCGGTTCCGGGCGGCGCCCCAGCAGCGGTACATCCATCGTCTGGGAAGCATGGGTTCCGCCTGGCCGGTGGACAGCGGCGTGGTGGTGGACGACGGCGGGGCGGCCTACTTCGCCGCCGGTTCGTTGGCGTACGACGGCGTGTATCTCTACGCGGCCGACGTGGCCACCGGCAAGGTCCGCTGGGCGGCGCGGAACGACAGCAACTGCGCAGGCCCGATTGCCCTGGCGGGCGGCCTGCTGATCGTCCCGGGCTCGGCCCAGAACGAGAACAGGGCCTTCAAAACCGCCGACGGCTCCCCCGTGCCCTGGTACCAGAAATCGCCGGCATGCGCGGGCCTCCGGATGGGATACGCCTCCGTGCATGCCAGCGAGGTTGTGGCCGACGGCGCGGGCTACCTGGGGGGCGGCCTGGCGCGATACCGTGGGGGGGCGGTGGAGCCGTACGTGATGTGCGAGAGCCAGACCGGCTTCGCCGCCGGCTGGGTGGCGGCGGTGCGGGAGAGGCCCTTCCCCGCGACGCCCCGCGGGTATCCCTTCCCCGGCCCGGCGCCCCCGATCCTGACCCCGGATGCCGTGATCTTCGACGGGCTGGCGTGCGACCGCAGCCGGATCGCGTCTCTGAACGTCCAAGGCGCCATCAAGGGAGCCGGCGGCAGGAAGCAGTTGGAGGACAATGCCTTATGGTGGGTCCGGTTGTGGCCCCAGGGCAGCGGGCAGCGGCTCAGCAGCCAGGTGCTGGCGGGGGACGTGCTGCTGGCGGCCGGAACGTCCGAGGTGGTCGCCTTTGAGGCCCGAAAGGACGGCAAGGAGCTGGCCCGGGTCAAGGTCGAGGGCACGATCCTTCGCAACGGCCTTGCCGTGGCCGGCGGGCAGGTGGTGGTCGTCACTCGGGAAGGCGGCGTCTACTGCCTTCCGGGCCGGTGACTCCGCGGCAGACAGACCGGGGAAGCTGTTAGAGAAACGTTAAGCAGGTCGTTTCCAATGCAGGCGACGAAAGGAGCAGAGATGTTCACGGATGTGCAGTCGGGTTGGCAGCGTGCCGGGCGTGTCCTTTGTATCGGCGCGTTGTGGATCGCGGGATGGGTGTGCCCGGGCGGCGCGGGGGCCGCCCCGACCGCCGTTCCGGACCAGGCGGTCACGATCCTGGACGCCAAGAATACCTTCTTCCGCTGGACGTGCCTGTCGCGCCCGGCGGTGATGGTCGCCGAGCCGGGTTCGACGGAGCGGACCTCCCTGGCGGGCGGGAAGCTGGACGCCGGGCGGGCCGGGACAGTCAGCGGGGAGATGCCCGCCCAGTGGGGGGCCGCCGAGTTCGACGATTCCGCCTGGCCGCGGACCACCGCCGGCAGGCTGGCCTACGTCGCGTTCCGCGGCGACGGCAAGAGTGCATCCCGAGGGGAGACGTTGTGGAACGCCGGCGTCCTCTGCCTTCGCGGGAAGTTCCGCGCCGATCCAGCCGGTGTCGAGCAACTCTATCTGACCGCCAGGTATCGCGGCGGGGTGGTCGTGTATCTGAACGGCCAGGAGGTCGCCCGAGGCGGGCTGCCCGCCGGCGAGCTGACCCCGGCCACACCCGGGGAGCCCTATCCGCCGGAGGCCTACTTGGACCCGGCCGGCAAACCGCTGCCGGATCCGAGCCGCGTCAAAACCGCCGACAAGGACCTGCTCGACCGCATTGCGTCGCGCGACCGCACGTTAGGCCCGGTGGAGCTGCCCGCCAAGGCGCTCCGCCAGGGCGTCAACGTGCTGGCTGTGGAGATCCATCGCAGCGACTATCCGGCGGCGGCCGCCAAGTTCCTGTCGGGGTCGCCTGGCTGGGTTCCCTGCGGGCTTGTCGATCTCCGGCTGGCGACCGTCGGGGGCGGGGCGGCGCCCAACTGCGCCCGGCCGGCGGGGGTGCAGGTCTGGACCCAGGACCGCCATGACCGTTCGAGCGTCTGGGACTACGGCGACCCGAACGAGAAGCTCCAACCGATCACGTTGACCGGCGCCCGCAACGGGGTGTTCTCCGGCAAGGTGGTGGTCAGCTCGGACCAGGCCCTGGGCAAGGTGACGGCCCAGGCCGGCGAGCTGAAGCGTGTCGGCGGCGATGGGATCATCCCGGCGGCCGCGCTGCGGGTGCAGTATGCCGAGCCGACCATGGACTTCAACTGGATGACCAAGTGGGTCGAGCCGGTCAGCCCCGGCGCCCCGGAGAAGGTGGAACGGCCGAAGACGAGGACGCCCGGCGCCGGCGCCATGGTCGAGGTCCTTCTGACGGTGGCCGTGCCCGCTGACGCCGCGCCCGGCGACTACGCCGGCACGCTGGCCGTTTCCGTCGACGGGACCAAGGCCGCCGACGTGCCGGTCCGCCTGCACGTGGCCGACTGGACCCTGCCCGCCCCCAGAGACTTCCGGACCTTCGTCGGCATCTACCAGTCGCCGACGGCCATCGCGTTGACCTACCAGGTGCCGGAATGGTCCGAGCGTCACTGGCAACTGATGGAGCCAAGCATGGCCCTGCTCGGGCAGCTGGGCAACCAGTTGGTCCAGATCCCCGTGGTCGATCAGACCCGCCTGGGCAACGACGACGGGATGGTCACGTGGGTGCGGGACGCGGAAGGCCGGTTCGATTACGACTACTCGGTCGTCGAGCGGTATCTGAAGCTGGTCCGCAAGTACATGGGGCCGCCGAAGTTCGTGGTGCTGCACGTCTTCCACCCCGGCGGGTGGACCCCGGCCGGTCCGAAGCAGGAGAACACCGTTACCGTGCTGGATTCGAAAACCGGCCAGCGCGAGCATCTCCAGGTGCCGCAGTTCGGCACCGAGGAAGCCAAGACGTTCTGGACGCCCGTGCTGCTGGGACTGAAGGAAAGGCTGGCCAAAGAGGGCATGGAGAAGTCTCTCGTCCTGGGCAGCCTGACGGAGGGCAATCCGACGGCGGCGGAGTTCAAGACGTTCAGCGACATCCTGGGTACGGACGTGCAGTGGTTGCGGATCACCCACCGCCAGCAGGGCAACCTGGACCGCCCGGTGCCTGCCCTGTCCGGCGGCGGAAGAACCATGCCGCACATCTACACCTATCTGCCGGGCCTGCCAAGCGCCGACGGGCCGGTGGTGCCTGTGCATAAGGGCTACTGGCCCCGGCTGGCGTACTACCGGCGGGCCCAGGGCGTCCGATACTCGTTGATCGGCCACCGGCAGATCCCGATGCACACGCTGTTCCTTCAACTGCCGGGCTTCAGCCATCTCTGCCTGGACTTCTGGCCGGTCAAGGAGGGACGGCGCGACCGAGGCGGATTGCTGTGGGGCCGCTGGCCTCGCGCCAACGGGTACCCCGGCGACCCGGAGCCGGCCTATCTGACCTGGCCCGGCCCGGACGGGGCCGAGCCGATGACCGCGTACGAGGCCCTCCGCGAGGGCCTCCAGGAGGCCGAGGCCCTCGTCGTCATCTCCCAGGCCCTGGCGGAGAACGAGGCCGGACTCGGGCCGGAGCTGGCCGACCGGTGCCGCCAGGCGCTCCGCGACGAACTGACCTTCTGCCTCAGTCGCAGCCCATTCATCTATCAATACGTGCACCTCCAGATGAACCATCATGGCTGGCAGGAGCTGTCCGGGCGGCTGTTCGCCTTGGCCGGCGAGGTGGCGGCCAGGACGGGCAAGTAGGCCGCGCAGGAGATCGAGGAGCGCCCCATGAGACGATTCGCCGCCCGTATCCTGTTTCTCATCTCGCTGTCGGCGGCCGGCGTCCCCGCGACGGCCCTGATCAACCCCCGCTTCACGCCGGTCGACCTGGTCGAGCAGGCGAAGCTGATCCTGGTGGTGACCCCGGCCGCCCCCGACGCCGCCGGCAGGGTGACCGCGCCGGTGGTCAAGTGCCTCAAGGGCGAGGCCCCGGCCGACCGGATCACCGTGGACCTGATGGCCGAGTGGACACGGCGAATCTCGGCCGATATGGCCAGGTCGGACGACGCGCCGGCGGTGCTGTTCGCCGGAGCGGCCGAGGACAAGCAGGAGGCGGTGTTCCTGCACCTGGCCGGCCGCTGGCTGCGGCTGGAGGCCAAGGGCAACGGCGCGTTCGCCATGATCGCGGTGGATGTGGACATGCGCGGCACCTGGGCCGGCGGCACCGACATGCTCCTGCAGGCGGTGGCGTATATCCTGTCCGATCCGTCCCCGGAGGTGCCGGTCAAGGTCGGATGCACCTGGGCCGAACGCAGGGTACTGGGCACGATCGACGGGCCCGTCCACTCGGCCCAGGCGATCGATCTGACCGGCCGGGGGGAGATCGCCCTGTTCGTCGCCGCCGACAACGGGGACCGGATCTTTCGTTGCGGCGGGGCGGGCAAGCAGCCCGACGGCGCGACCACGGCGCTGAAGCTGGCCAGCAGGTCGCGAATCGCCGTCTGGGCGGACCTGGACGGCGACGGTCGAGCCGACCTGGCCGGTTGGGACGGGGAGGCGCTGTCGCTCTGGCGCCAGTCGGCGGAGGGCACATTCCTGCCCAGCGGCGCCGCGCTGTGGCCCGGACGGCGCGGCGAGTGCCTGGGCCTGAGCGTGCTGGATGCCGGCGCCGACGGCCGGGCGGGCCTGCTGGTCACCTCGGTGGACGGGCCGACGCTGCTCGTGCCGCAGAAGGACGGCTCGTTCCGGGCCGCGGTCCTGGATACCGGCGACGCCGATCGCAAGAAGATCGGGACGCCGGGAGCGTGCCTGGTGGCGGACTTCGACGGCGACGGGCTGCCCGACGTGCTGGAGCCGTTCGCGGACGGCAGCCTGTTCTACAAGGGCAAGGGAGGCGGGGCATTCTCCCCGGCCTCCCGTTGCGGCGTGGCCGCCGGCAAGGGTCGATCGGCCGCCTGGCTGGGCGATTTTGACGGTGACGGCCGGATGGACATCTTCATGTCCGGACAGGACGACTGCCGCCTCTGGCAGAACCGCGGCGGGCTGAGGTTCCGGGAGTCGTTTGCGCTCTCAGGCGAAACCGCCTACATCGCCCAGCCCAAAGCCGTCTGCGGGCAGACGTGCGATATCAACAATGACGGGCGCCAGGACGTGCTGATCGGCTATCGGGAAGGCATTCCGCTGGTCTTCTTCAACCGCGGCTTTCGCAGCTTCGGCAAGTCCCTGGAGTTGACCGAGGACGAAGTGATCCCCGAGGCGGCCGGCGGGGTGCAGGCGGCGGTCGTGGAGGATTTCAACGGCGACGGGGGCCAGGACCTGGCCGTTGTGCTCGCCGACGGGGAGGTGCGGATGTTCGTCCGAAGCTCCGAGGAGGTGGAAACGTGCACTGGCGTGCGAGTTGCGCTGCCCATGGGCAGGGGCTTGCCCGGCCCTGTTGCGGTGACGGGTTGGGCGGGGCAGCGATGCCTGGGGGCGTGGAACGTGACGGCCGGTTCCCCCGGCCCGCTGATCGCCCGCGGCGAGCCGGGAAAGATCGTCCTGAAATGGCATTCCTCCAACGGCAAGGAGCAGAGCAGGGACGTCACCGTCACCGACGAGCCCGTCCGGCTCGTGCTGGGGAAGGAGGCCGCCACCGGAGACACCGACCCTGGGCCGAAACGGAACGTCTCCGCCGGGGGATCGTAGGCGCAACAGCGGAAGATGCCGAAAGCAAACAGGGCCTGTCTTTCTGCGACAACCCCTTTTCGTCAACGGGGCCGACGGGATTCGAACCCGCAACCACCGGATCGACAGTCCGGTACTCTAACCAATTGAGCTACGGCCCCAGGGGTCTGTGCTAGGTGCTTCCGGCAAGAATTATAGCTTATATCCAGGCCGTTCCGCCCTGTAAAGGAGCGTTTTTCGGCATGGAATGCGGGGCGTTCCCGTTGGCTCGGGGGCGGGATCGTCCGGGCCTGCCGCGCGCTGGCGGCCCTGGTGGATCGGGGGTTGCCGGGACGGGGAATCAGAGCAGGGCCGGCTGCAACTGCTGTTGAACGAACGGGTTACCAGCATGAATCCGGATGATCGGCTCGGGCGTTCCGGCGGCGTCTGCCGGCGGGCCGGCGAGGCGGGCGAACATCCGCTGAAGACGCTGGAGGTAGGCATCCAGGTCGCCGTCCTCGAACCCGGCCAGGAAGGCGGGGGAGGCCGAGGCGTTCAAGTGCGTGATTTCGTCGATCATCTCCCGCTTGGTCATGATCCTGCTATCTCCAACACCCGCACCCGCAGAGATATCGGCAGCGTGCCGGAAGAAACTTTAACGGGCGGGATGGGCAGGTTGGCGAAACGGGCGGGGGGGCGTTCTGGTATACTGAGCCCCATATGGCTGAGGCGCAGACCCTGTCGCGTCCCGCCCCGGTGGAGATGGGTTTCGAGAGACTCTCGGCGGGCAGGCGGACGCTGAAGCGGTTTCTGATCAACCCGCTGGCCAACTACATGCCCGCGAGGGTGATCCGGGGGATTCTCCGGCTGACCAGGAGCGAGCTGGCCGCGGCCAACTGGGCCGAGCCGGGGGGCTGGCGGAGCATGGTAATCAGCTACAACGGCCGGTGCGGGCAGATCGCCGACAAGGTGCTGGTGGGCGCCGGGACGCTGCCTATGGCGCTGCGGAACCGCAAGCGCCTGGCCAGCCGGCTGATCGCGGGGCTGATCGAGCAGACGGCCAACGGCCGGCCGTCGCACGTGTTGTGCCTGGGCGCCGGGCCGGGGTGGATCGTCCTGGACGCCATGTGCCAGACGAGCGCCGACAGCCACGCGACGCTGGTGGACTTGAGCTCGGACGCGTTCGCCTTCGGCCGGGCGATGGCGGCCGAGCGGGGCATGGGGGAGCGGGTGCGATTCATCCAGGCAGACGTGCGGGACCTGCCGGCGTACCTGGACCGTCCGGCGGACGTGGTGAAGATGATCGGCATCTGCGAGTACCTGGATGACGTGCATATCGAGACGATCGCCCGCGCCGCGGCGGAGGCGGCCCCGGACGGGTCGGCGATCGTCGTCAACTCCATCTCTCCCGATCACGGGACGGATCGCTTCATCCGGCGGGTGTTCGGGGTGAACATGACCTATCGCTCGCCGGGGCAAATCGCCGACTTGATGGGCAGGGCGGGATTCGGCTATTTCGAAACCCACCCCGAGCCGCTGGGTGTTTACCATGTGATGGTCGGCAGGAAGGTCGCCGGGACATAGCGGTGCGGCGGCCGGCGGGTCCGGTGGCGTCCGTGCGCGCGCGGATTCGAACCGAAGCCTATGGTGAGCATATCGATACCGTGGGGCGACGGCACGTTGCCGCTGGAGTTGCCCGCGACATGGACCGTCCAGCAGACCGCGTCGGCGGCGCTGCCGCCGGCGCCGGCGGACTGGCCGGACCAGCTCGCCCGGGCCCTGACCCGCCCGGAGGGGGCGCCCCCGCTGGCCAAGCTCCTGCAGGCCCGGCACGGCGGGCGAATCGCCGTCGTCGTCGAGGACCTTACCCGTCACAGCCCGCTGGTGGAAATCCTCCGCATCCTCTTCCGCGAGCTCACCCACGCCGAGATCCCCCCCGACAACATCGAGATTGTCTTCGCCACGGGCATGCACCCGCCGCTGTCGCCGGCCGAGGCCGCCGCCAAGATCGGCGAGCCGTTCGCCTCGACCGTCCACTGGCGGAACAACCCCTGCCGCGACCGCGACGCCTACGAGAACCTCGCGACGCTGCACGACGGCGCGGCCAGCCTGGACCTGTGGGTGGACCGCGGCGTGGCGACCGCCGACCTCCGGATCGTGGTCACCTCCGTCAGCCCCCACCTGCAGTCGGGGTTCGGCGGGGGGCATAAGATGCTCCTGCCGGGCTGTGCGCACCTGGACAGCATCCGCCAGCTCCACCTGTCCGGGGTGCCGCGCCGCCCCACCCAGCAGGTGGGCCAGACCACCGCGGAGAACCGGATGCGCCGGTTGATCGAGGCCGCCGGGGCCGCGGTGGACGCGGCCGGGGGGAGGACCTTCGGCGTCCAGTACGTCCTGGACGGCAACGACCAGCCCGGCGCCATCGCCGTCGGGGACGTGCTGTCCTGCCACCGGATGCTGGCCAAGACCTGCGCCGCCGGGTGCGGGGTGCTGGTGGACGCGCCGGCCGACGTGGTCATCGCCAGCGCTGCCCCGCGCGACTTCGACCTGTGGCAGAGCTTCAAGGCGGTGGCCAACACCTGCTGGGCCCTGCGCGACAACGGCGTGCTGATCTGCCTGACCCGCTGCCCCGGCGGGGCGAACATGCCCACCCTGTCGCTGCCGATCCGCCCGTCCTGGGTGCGGGCGGCGGTGCGGATCACCGGCGCCGACCCCCTGGCCAACCTGCTCAGCCGTTTCGTGCCCACCCTTGCCGGCGACGCCGCCTTCTTCGTCCGCCTGGCGATGCGGACGCTCCAGCGGAATACCGTGCTGATGGTCTCGCCGGCGCTGGTGGAGTCGGGGCATCGCATGGTGGGCCTGCCGCTGTACGGCGACCCGGCCGAGGCGATCGCCGTGGCGGAACGCGCGCTCGGCGGGGGGCCCAAACGGGTCTTGGTCTTCCCCCAGGGCGGGGTGACGTACCCGGTCATGCGGGCCCACCCGATCGGGGAGTAGGGGCGGTGTTCCGCGACGGCGGGGTGCCCCGGACAAGCCGCTTTTTGGCTTGTCCGGCTTGCACCCGTGGCCCAGCGGCGCCGGACAAGGCAGACGACGCCTTGTCCGGGGCACCCGAGGGGGGGTCTCCTTCTCATTCACATCCGCGGCCGCGCGCTCGGCGGGAACTTCCGGCGGGGTTGGGGCGTCCAAGGGGGTGGAACTGGGTGATGACCAGGCGGCAAGGAGAACGAGCGATGACACGTACGGCGATAGGGATCGGTACGATCTGTGTAAGTGTGGCCCTGGCGTGGGCCGCGGAGGAGGCCCCGGCCACCAAGCCGGCGGCCCAACCCCAGGTGGAAGTGGCGTTCGTGATGGACACGACCGGCTCGATGAGCGGGCTGATCGCCGGGGCCAAGGCCAAGATCTGGCAGATCGCCAACCAGGTCCTGACCGGCAAGCCCCGCCCGAAGGTGCGGATCGCCCTGGTTCCCTACCGCGACAAGGGCGACGACTACGTCACCAAGGTCTACGACCTGTCGGACAACATCGACCAGGTCTACCAGGACCTGATGACCTTCCAGGCCTCCGGCGGCGGCGACGGGCCGGAGAACGTCAACCAGGCCCTGCACGACGCGGTGAACAAGATCAAGTGGTCGCCGGACCGCGGGACGCTCAAGATCATCTACCTGGTGGGCGACTGGCCGCCGCACAACGAGTACCAGGACGTTCCCACCTACGACAAGATCGCCCACCAGGCGATCACCAAGGGCATCTACATCAATGCCGTGCTGTGCGGGAACAACGCCGAGGCCAGGAAGGTCTGGACGGAGGTGGCGCGGGCGGCGGAGGGGACGTTCGTCGCCATCGACCAGGGCGGCGGGGTCAAGGAGATTCCCACCCCCTACGACGAGGAGCTGGCCAAGCTCAACAACAGCCTGGCCGGGACGGTCGTCATTTTCGGCGACGAGGGCCGGCGCCGCAGCCTGGATATGCTGGCGGCGTCCGCGACGACCATGCCCACGGCCGCTCGGGCCGAACGGGCTGGCTACGCCCTCCGCTCCGGCAAGGCCGCCACGGGCGATTTGCTCGACGCGGTCCGCGAGGAGAAGCTCGACCTGGCGAAGGTAAAGGAGGCGGAGCTGCCCGAGCCGATGCAGAAGATGACGCCGGCGGAGCGGACCAAGCACGTGGCGGAGCTCCAGGCCAAGCGTGACGGTATTTACAAGCAGATCGGCGAGCTGACGGCCAAGCGGGACAAGTTCCTGAAGGACAAGTTGGCCGATACGGCCGGGGCCAAGGACGGCTTCGACGCCCAGGTCTTCGAGGGCCTGAAGGTCCAGGCGGCCAAGAAGGGGATCACGTACAAGTGAATCCGACCCGGGTGGCACCCCCAAGCCTGCCCCTTTGGGGCCGTTTTCTGGCTTGAGGGTGCGGGGACGGGGAGTGGCCGAAGGGGCGCAAAGCTGCCCCCGAGGAGCTCCAGTCACCGATCGCACCCTCAAGCTTGCCCCGTTGGGGCTCCGCGATCCGCGAAACAACACGCGGATCGCTACGCTTGGTGGCGCCCGGCAGTGGTCTTCCCCGCCGCCCGCAGGGCCAGCCGGAGGAGGTTCAGGGCGGTCATGGAGGCCCGGCTTCGGATGCGGTCGCGGGGGCCGATGAAGGTGTGCCGGCGGACGTCGGCGCCTTGGTTCGAGGCGATGGCGATATAGACCAGCCCGACCGGCTTGTCCGCCGTGCCGCCGGTCGGGCCGGCGATGCCGGTGACGCCGATGCCCCAGTCGGCGCCGAACCGCTGGCGGGCCCCCTCGGCCAGGGCGCGGGCGACCGGTTCGCTGACGGCGCCGCCGGTGGCGAGGGCCTCGGCCGGGACGCCCAGGTGATCGGTCTTCACCTCGTTGGAATAGGCGACCGTCCCGCCGACAAACCACTGGCTGGCGCCTGGCGGGTCGGTCAGGAGCTTGCCCACCAGCCCGCCGGTGCACGATTCGGCCACCGCCACGGTCGCTCCGGCGCCGCGGAGGGCGTCGCCGATCACGCCGGGCAGGGTCTGGTCGTCCTCGCCGAAGACCATCTCGCCCAGGCGGCGCCGGACCTCCCGGGCCGTCCGGTCGGCGGCGCGCCGGGCCGCGTCGGGATCGGGGTCTCGGGCGGTGATCCGGACGGTGATCACGCCCTCGCGGACGGTCGTGCCGACGGTGGGGTTGGCGCGGCGGTCCATCAGGTCGGCGATCCGCTCGCCCACGTCGGACTCGCCCGCCCCGTAGGTCTGCAGCAGCCGGCGGACGATCGCCCCGTCGGTGACCAGGAGCGGCTCGACCCGCTCGCCGAAGACCGCCCGCATCTCCTGCGGCGGTCCCGGCAGGACGAAGATCCGGGCCGCGCCGATCCGGGCGGCGATTCCCGGGGCGGTGCCCCAGTCGTTGTCGATGGCGTCGGCCCCGGCGGGGATGAGGGCCTGGGTGCGGTTGGAGGGCTTCATCTCGCGCCCCAGGGCGGTGAAAAAGGCGGCGATCCGCGCGATCTGCCGGGGGTCCTCCACCAGCTCGACGCCCATCGCCTGGGCCAGTCCCTGCCGGCTGAGGTCGTCGAGGGTCGGCCCCAGGCCGCCGGTGACGAGGACGAGATCGGCCTCGGCGGCCGCGGCGCCGATGGCGTCGGCGATGGGCTCGGCGTCGTCGCCGACGGTCAGGTGGCGCGTCACGGCGATTCCCAGGGCGGTCAGATGGCTGGCCAGCTCGGCGCTGTTGGTGTCCAGGGTGGCGCCGGTGATCAGCTCGTCCCCGACGGCAATGATGACGGCTCGCATGGTCTGTCTCTGGCGTCCGGGCCCGTGCGGCTCAGGCCAGGCGGCTTTCGTCGATGATCCCGTTGCACCGGGGGCAGTGGCCGGCGCCGGCCTCGGCGCCGGGCAGGTCGGACCGCCTCAGGACGGCGCCGCAGTGCGGGCATTGCAGCCAGCGGTCGCCGGCGGCGCCGGTGCGGTCGGCCCGGCGGAGCTGCCGGAAGTAGTCCACGTACGACACGATCGCCGCCGGAATCACCGAGAACGCCACGGAGATCAGCAGCCACAGCCACCACCGCCGTCCCCGGCGGCGCATCGCCAGGGCGGTGTGCAGGGCCATCGCCACCCATCCTGCCAGCAGGATGCCGACGTAGATCCGGGCGGTGGGGCTAAGCTCGACGGCGATCATGCAGACACTGTATGCATTCAAGGCGGGCGGGACAATCCATTGCGGATTTCGCAATCTGCAAGGGGTCCGGGTGGTGGCGCAAGGGGACGGACTACATGGGGCCCGGGTCCCGCCCGGGTCGGTTCAGCACCGTGCCATCGGTGCCGTTGCAGGCAACCTCGCGCCTCCGGCGCACCTACTTCATGTGGTCGGGCACGAGCGGCTCGGGCAGGGCGAACCGCTCCCAACTGTATCGCCCGCACTTCGGGCAGGCGCCCGACTCAGGCACGTCCCCGTCCGGGCCGTAGCCGCAATAATGGCAGAGGATGAACACGCGCTTCGGCCTGGCTTGGGAGGGTGGGACGCGGAACTCCTCAGCTTGGCGTCCCAGGGCGTAATGCGGCTGTCTGTTGCGGCCCCCTCGGCCTCGTCGTGGTTTCGTCACCTTCACACGCATCGGTGCTCGTCCCTTCTAAGGCTTGGGCCTCCCCACGTAGAGGTCCGTAGGTCCCAACGTTCGCCTTCATTATCGCACCCGGCGCGCCCGCGCCCACGGCCGCTGCTTATCCTTGTGCCAAAAAGGCTTATAGAGGGAGTTTTTTGGGACAGTTGGTTTGGCGCGAAAACGCGGTTTCCGCCACGCCGGACCGTATAATATCTCTACCATGAACGGCTTGCGAATTGCGATGATCCTGGCCGCCGCGGCCCTGGGCGGCTGCGGCACGGAACCGATCTACAGGCCCACCCGGGGCGGGTATCTCGGGTCCGCCATCTCCGACAGGAGCACGTGGGCATTGTCCGGGACGCTGTCGGAGGCATCCCTGGCCGCCGACAACAGCCTCGCCACGGCCGCACGCAGCGGCGAGCACTCCACCGGGGCGGAGCTGGTGATCGACCTGAACGCCCTGTGCGTCTTCCAGACGGTCATCCTGGACCACGGCGCCGCCCAGCAGGGGCACTGCCGGCAGGTGAGCGTCGCCACCAGCATGGACGGGACGAACTGGGTCGACCGCCACGCCGGACCCGGCACCCGCCGGGTGACCGTCCTGTCCATGCCCCTGGCGGTGATGGCCCGCTATGTCCGGCTCCGTGCCCTGGCGGGGGACGACCAGCCCTGGACCATCGCCGAGGTCTATCTCCAGTAGCCCGAGGGGACACGCCATGAACGACCAGGCCCCAACTCCTGCGCGGAACGAGACGACCTTCCTGATGATCGCCGGGGGGCTGATGGTGCTGATCATGGCCCTGCTGGCGGGGCTGTGGCTGAAGGCCTCGCGCCGTGCGGCCGCCGCCGAGGACCAACTCGCCCAGCTCCGCCGGCGCGACGCCGCCAGCCTGGCCGAGTTCAAGGAACTGCTCCGGTCCCAGCCGTTGATCCCCGCGGTGGACCGGGACGCGTTGCCGACCCGCGAGGCGGTCCTGGACGGCAAGCCGGTGCGGGCATTCCGCCTGCCGGCGGACGTGGCCGAACGGATCGGCCTGGCCCCCGGCGACGTCGTGCTGGTCGAGCCGGCGCCGGCCACGGCGCCGTCGACCGGCCCGGCTCCGCCGGAGACGCGCCGGGCGGATTGACCCGATGTCCACCGTGTTGACACACGTGTTCGTATCCGCCGCCGCCACCCGGACGGTGATGGGGGCGGGCGCGTCGCGGCGGACGTACCTGCTGGCCGCGATCTGCTCCGTTGCCGCCGACCTGGACGTGGTGGGGCTGCGGCTTGGAATCCCGTACGAGCACATGCTGGGCCATCGCGGCCTGAGCCATTCCGTCGCCTTCGCGGTGGTGCTGTCCCTGGCGGTGCTGCTGGTAGGCGGGCGCGGAGTCAGGATCTCGTCGCGCCGATGGTGGGGCCTGTGGGCGCTGCTGGCGGCGATCGCCCTCTCGCACGGGCTGCTCGACGCGGTCACCAACGGAGGGCTGGGCGTGGCCGCCTGGGCGCCGTTCAGCAACGCGCGGCACTTCCTGCCGTACCGGCCGCTGGTCGTCTCGCCGATCGGGTTGGCCCACATGTTCAGCCCGTGGGGCGCGACGGTGATCCTCAGCGAGCTGCTGTGGGTGTGGGCGCCGCTGACCGCGTGCCTGCTGGTGGCCGAGGGCGTCCGGGCGGCGTTGGCACACGACGAACCGAGCGACAACGATGCCTGAGCTGCCCGAAGCCGAGACGATCGCCCGCACGTTGCACGCCGCCCTCGCCGGTGAGCGGATCGAGCGGGTCCGCCTGCGGCGGCGGGACTTTCTCAAGACGGGCACGCCCGCCCAGCTCGCCCGCCTGCGCGGCGCGGCCCTGGAGCGGGTCTTCCGGCGCGGCAAGTGCGTGGTGCTGGACGTCGGCGGGGCCCTGCTGGTCTTTCAGTTGGGCATGTCCGGGCGGGTCTGCCTGGACTGGCCCGCCGATCCGCTCCTGCCGCACACCCATCTGGTGATCCTCTTCGCCGACGGGCTCCAGCTTCGCTACGCCAACACCCGCCGGATCGCCTCGGGCGTCCACCTGTTGGCGTCGGCGGACGAGGGCCCGCTGGGCCGGCTCGGACCCGACGCCGACCGGATCGCCCTGGGGGAGTTTCGCCGGCGTCTGGCGGGGCGGAGGGCGCCGATCAAGGCCTGCCTGCTCAACCAGGCCCTGCTGGCGGGGGTGGGCAACATCTACGCCGACGAATCGCTGTTCCGCGCGGGCATCCTGCCCACGCGCCGGGCGGACCGGGTCGCCCCGGCCGATCTGGCCCGGCTGCACCGGGCGGTCCGGCGGGTCCTCTCCGAGGCCATCCGCGCCGGCGGGTCCACCCTCGACGACGCCACCCCCTTCGTTGGCGCGCGGGGGGAGATGGGCTACTTCACGCACGCCCACCGCGTCTACGGCCGGTACGGCCTGCCCTGCCGCCGCTGCGGCTACACGCTCCAGCGGACGCTGGTGGCGGGCAGGACCTCCACCTTCTGCCCCCGCTGCCAGCGGTGACCGTCAGGGCGCGGGGGCGGTCTGGGTCGCTGCCCCGGCGGGGGCCAGGCCCTTGAACAGCCCGTCGAGCATCTCCTGCAGTTGCTTCCCGATGCCGCCTTCCTGCCTGGACAGGCTGCGCAGCAGCTCCACGGACGAGTCGGCGATCTTCGCGGCGGGCAGGGGGATGAAGTCCTTGGGGCCGATCTGGTCATACCGGCCCCGGATGCGACGGCCCAGCAGCTTGCTCCGGAGGCTCGCCCCCAGCGAGTCGGTGAAGCGGTTGAGCGTCAGGAACGTCCCGCCGACCACCACCACGTCCACCTGCCCCGTCCGCAGGTCCACCGTCCCGCCGGTGCACTCGATCCCCGCCAACGGGTTCGTCACCACCGCGCGGCCGATGCGGACCTCCGGACCGGCCAACTCGAACACGCACTGCGCCTCCGACAACGCCGAGGCCGCACCGGCCAGCTTCATCTGCTCGAACACGGCCGAGACCACCGGCACCGACCACAGGTCCACCCCGGTCACCCGGGCGTTGCCCCGGCCCGTCACGCCCTCCCAGCCGAAACCCCTCCCGTGCACCAGCACCGTCAGATCGGCCTTGCCGGTGACCTCGCGGGAGTGGCCCGGCGAGGCGGCGTCCGCCACCGCCGCCAGGTCCACGCCCTCGGCCGACACCACCGCGTCGAACACCCGCCCCGACGCGTCCGCCCAGTTGTCCATGGTCGCCTCGGCGGTGACCGTCCCGCCGCCGGCCTTGCCGGTCAGTTGCGTCACCTCCACCCGCGACGGCGTGATCCGAGCACGGTCCCACCGAATATCCGAGACCACCTCTGCCCGCCGGCCCGGCCCGACCACGGCCAGCTCCTCCGGATTAAGCTCGACGGCGCCCTGCCACGGCTCGGGGCGGTCGGCGTCGTAGTCCAGCCCGCCCCGCAGGCGGATCACGCCCCGCGCGCCGATCCCGCCCAGGCGGCGCCAGAACCCCCCGTCCTCCCCCGCCGGCCACAGGACGAACAAGCCCTCGATCTTCTCGATCGACAGCTTCCGCCCCGATGGCTCGTAGACCAGCGGCATCGGCCCCAGCCTACCCCTGCCGGCCGGGGTGGAGATGGTCGCCTCCAGGAGCCCCTGCCCGTCGTGAAGCGTCAGCGTGATTCCCGCGTCATCGACGATCGCGCCCTCGGGGCCGCGGAGGCGGATGCCCGTGACCGTCACGCGTTTCGGCGCGGAGCGCAGGTCCACCTGCCGGTCGCCGCGGCGCCACGGCGGGTCGAGCCGGCCGTCGGTCAGGTGCGCCTCGCACTGGACGCCGGCCAGGTCCACCCCGGCCAGCTTCGGATCGCCGCCGGCCAGGCCCTCCAGCGTCAGCGAGGCCGTTTCGACCCGCACCCATCGCCGGCCCGCGCGGTCGGCCAGCTCCAGCCCGTGCACCGTCGAGGGGGCGGTGAAGGCGAACGCGACCCGCTCGATGGTCACGGGCCCCTCCCACACGCGGGCCAGTTGGCCGCGGACCCTGCCCGCCAGCACATGCGGGCCCAGCCAGTACTTCAGCACGGCTGCCGCGACCGCCACCGCCACCGCGACGGCGCAGACCACCCGAAGGCCGCGCCGCGGCCAGCGCCGCCCACGTTTCCTTTGCGGTTCCGTTTCCATCGGTCCCATCCTACAATCTTCCCCGTGAGGCATCGACTGGGCAAGATGATCCTGGCGGGGGTCCTTTTGGCAGGGGCGGCAACGGCGGCCGGGTGCGCCCAGCCGCCGGTGGAGATCGTCCCCGTCGGCGTCCAGCCCTCCGCCGACGTGTCCGACCTGGCGGCGGTCCTTTCGGCCGTGCGGACGGGCGACGGGCGGTTCGACCCGCGGAAGCTGGCGGACTGTGCGGGGCGGCTGGAAGCCCAGCTCGCCCGGATGGTCGTCTCCGGGCCGACGGCCACGCCGCACCTGTACCCCACCTACGGGTCGCGCTGGGCGTACTGGTACAACGCCCGGGCGGCGTGGTCGCTGAAGCTGGCCCTGCTGGCCCGCTGCCCCTCGACCGTCGACGGGCGGCGCTTCCGCGCCCGGCGGTTCCCGCTGGACGGCGGGCAGACGTCCCTGGACGCGATCGACGCGCTGCTGCTGGCCGACGCGCGGCGGACGGGCGACGTCCGCTTGGCCGCCTGCGTGCCCGGGGTGACCTTCGCCTACGCCGCCCTGCCGGAGAGGCCCTTCACGGCCGAGGATTTCTCGCGCGGGCTCGACGGGCCGTTCAACGAACTCCTGCTCGACGGGCGGCGGACCGTCCTGGACGTGGAGGCGCGGCGCCTCCGCCTGCCGGAGATGCTCTGGCAGGGGCGCGACGTGGTCCTGGCGGCGTACGCCGCCCGATACGGCCCCGCGGACGCCACGGTGGTCACCGCCCTGCGTTCGGCCGCCGGCCCGGAGGCGCGGCGCCGCCTGGCCGACGCCATCGGCTATCCCGCGGCCGCCCACAGGACCGAAACGCTCACCATCCCCGGGCGGGCCATCTATTACCCCGGCAAACTTGGCCGGGTGGAGCCGTGACGGGCTTGACCTTCCCAGTGCCTGACACCCGCCCGAGCCGCTTCCCGACCCGCCTGCTGCTGGCGGGCATGTTCTTCCTGATCTTCATGGGCGCCGGGGCGCAGCAGGCCTACGTCGTGCCGTACCTGCAGCGGGCGGCGGGGTTCCCGGCCCTTCAGGCCGGCACGGTCATCGCCACGGTCTACTTTTCCATGATGATCTTCCGCGTGCTGAACGTGTACCTGTTCGCCGGGTGGTCCGACCGGCGGTTCACGATCGTCGGCTCGCTGACGTACCTGATGTTCACGCTGGTGATGCTGGCGACGGCGTTCGTGCGGTCGTACCCGCTGGCGATGGCCGCCGCGGCGGCCTGGGGCGTTGGCGGGGCGATGATGTGGACCGGCACGGCCATGCAGACGCTGGCGCTGGCCGACGGCGCCCAGCGCGCCCACGGGTCGCGGATGGGGGCGCTGTACGCCGCTACCGAGGCCGGCTGGATGAGCGGGGCGATCCTGCTGGGCCTGGTGTACAGGGCATGCGACGACGCCCACCTGTACGCGGTGTACGTCGTGGCGGCGGCCTTGACATTGCTGGGCGTGATCGTGGGGACGTGCCTTCCGGCGACGGGCCCGGCCCTGCGCGAGCGCCCGAACCTGCCGGCGCTGCTGGCGACCATGGCTCGCGGCAGGACGCTGATCGCCGGGCTGCTCCAGTTGACATCGGCCCTGTCGTTCGGGCTGGTCCTGGGGGGGCTGGGCGCCTACGTCCAGGCCGCTTACGGGCCCGCGTGGGTCTGGCTGGCCGTGGCCTTCTACCCCGCCACGCGCATGCTGGTAAGCGTGGTCAGCGGCCACCTGTTCGACCGCCTGGGCCAGACGGCCGTGATGTGCGGCGGGTTCGCCGCCGGCGCCGCCGCCCTGGCGATTGCGGCCGTGTGGGACAGCCGCCTGGCGACGATCGTGATGGCCCTGGGCCTGGGCGTGCTCAGCAGCACCGTCCCGGTGGTCGCCTCGGCGATGGTGGGCGTCGGCGCCGAGATCAAGCGCCGCCCGCTGGTGTACGGGATTGTCTTCTCCTGGCGCGACCTGGGCGTGGTCTCGGCCACCGTCGCGGTGGTCCTGATCGGCGGCCGGGCCGACTTCCGTACCGCCTTCAGCGTGTTCATCTGGGTCTTCCTGGCCTGCGCGCTGCTGTCCCTGCTGCTGGGCCGGTTCGGCGGTCAGAAGATGTGACGCCCCCTCATTGCCCCGCCTCCACCGGCCGAAGCAGGTCGACCGGGACGTAGTACCCGAGGTACCTCCCGCCGTCGCTGTAGGGCCTGCCGGCGGGGTCGGCCACCAGCACGGTCGCCCGGCGGCGGATGCGGTTGACCCGGCCCGTCAGGCGGCGCCCTTCGTATTCGAACTCCACCATCCCGCCCACCTGCACCCCGTGGCGGACGGCCGCGTGCTCCGTCGGCGTCACCAGCCCGTGCCGCGTGTCCGTGTGGCCGAAGATGTTTCGCACGAGTCGGCGGAACCGCGCCGCCTTGCAGCTCGATCGCCCCCACGCCAGCAGCTCGGTCAGGTGGATGATCTCGTGCTCGAAGATCCGCTGCAGCGCCTGGAGCCGGTCCGTGCACGTCAGCCCGCAGACGAGGACGGGCCGCTGCACGTCCTGGAAGCTCATGAACAGCATCCGGCAGGCGACGGCGATCTCGTAGTCCCGCCCCGGCCCGCCGGGCCCGCGCCGTTCGCGCATCGTCGTCGTGCCGCCCGCCCGTGTCATCCGCGTCGAGAGCCGCAGGTACAGCGTCCCCGTTTCCTTGGCCGTCCGCCCCAGCCAGTCGTCGAAGAAATGCTGATCGTACAGCCCGAACAGCACGTCCAGGTCCTCGTCGGCGATCCGGGTGAAGTTGGCCTCCTTGACGTGCGGCGACTCCCGCAGCAGCGCGTCATGAATGGCGGCCGTCCGGGCGGCGATCACGTCGGGCGGGTTGTGCACCGACAGCACGTCCACGAGCAGGCTTCTACCGGATCGCCCCGCCCGTCGCAAGGGGCGTCGAAGCCCAGAGCAGGGGGATCTTCAGTCAGACATGTGGTATCCTATTGTTGCGAGAAGGGAATCCGGTTCCTTGCCGCACGGCTGCGGGACGGGCCCCCGAGGCAAACGGGTGAGGGAGCCGAACGTGAAACTGGATGGCTGGACATGGCTGCTCGCCTTCTGGCCGTTGTGGCTCGTGCTCGTCTGGCCCCTGGTCTGGTTCATTGTCTACCTCGTCCACCTGTTCTGTTAGGCGGGCAAGCTGCCCGGGGGCCGGAAAGGAGCGGCCATGTCGGACGCGATCGACTCACCCCGGTGGCTGAAGGCCCAGTATGCTGACGGCAGGAACGTCAGCGCCCGTGCCGATCTGCAGTCCCGGTTCAGCACCAACCCCCATCCCTGGCCGGTGTGGGCGTTCGACCAGCTCGAGCTGCCTGACCGGTGCCGAATCCTGGAGCTGGGTTGCGGGCCGGCGTGGCTGTGGGCGCGGAACCTTGCCCGGGTCCCCGCCGGCTGGGAGGTCACGCTGTCGGACTTCTCCACGGGCATCCTGGACGAGGCCCGCCAAGCCCTGTCGGCCGCGGGCAGGCCGTTCTCGTTCGAGGTGATCGACGCCCAGTCCATCCCCTTCGACGACTCCTCCTTCGACGCGGTCATCGCCAACCACATGCTGTACCACGTGGTCGATCTGGACGCCGCGTTGGGCGAGATCCGCCGCGTGCTGGTTCCCGGCGGGCGGCTGTTCGCCGCCACCAACGGCCTGGGCCACATGCGCGAGCTCCGCGAGCTGGTCCGCTCCGTGGCGGCGGAGATGCCGATGGCCCGGGAGGGCGGTGCGGCCAATCGCTTCGGCCTGGGGAACGGGGCGGAGCTGCTGGGGGCGTTCTTCGAGGACGTCGAGCTGCGGCGTTACGAGGACGCCCTGTCCGTGCCCGACGCCGACCCGCTGGTGGCCTACGTGCTCTCCGCCCGCGACGGAGGCGACCTGCCTGCCGAGAAGGTCGAGAAGCTCCGCCGCCGCCTCGCCGAGGCCATCGCCCAGGGCGGCGCGTTCCACATCACCAAGAGCGTGGGCATGTTCCTCGCCGCCGCACCGGCCTGAGCGAGACGATCACCCAGGCCCATGCGGCCCGCCCCCCCTGGCGGGGGCGCATCGGGCCGTTCCCGGCAGGCCGTCCCAAGGCGTCCACCGGGCTCGCGGCGGAGACCGTCTCCGCGCTCACGGGCGGCATTTCCACTTTGCGGATGTCCGTAACGGGCGATTCTCCTGTAGAATATCGGGTATGTGGATTGGGGCAGCAGTGGGATCGTGCCGTTCGGCGTCGAGTTGACTTTCCGCCATCCCGCCCCCGTCCTGTTCGTTGAGCCTGCGAGGTCGCCTTGCCCGGGTCGCCGGTGGGCCCTCCGCTTCTGAAGCCGTCCGCGCAGGCCCGAGGTGTTGATTGAGGCAGTCGGCAGGACGGCAGAGCCCGTTCGAGCATGCCGGAGAGGTGTATTGACATGAATCGCCGCGAGTTCCTCCATCGCACGCTGATGGGCGCCGTTGCCTTGGCCGCCGGGGACACACTGCTCAGAGCCGCACCGCGGAAGCCCCTTCCCAATATCCTGCTGATCCTTTCCGACGAGCACAACGCCGGCGTGGCGGGCCCGTACGGCAATGCCATCGTTCAGACGCCAAGCCTGGACGCGCTGAGCCGGCGGGGGGTGACGTTCGACAGCGCCTATACGAGTTCCCCGCTGTGCGTTCCGGCGAGGCTGTCGATCACGGCGGGCAAGTACGCCAGCCGCGTGGGGGCCTGGGGCAACAGCAGTTGGCTCCGGTCGGACGACATCGCGTCCCTGCCGCGGATGATGACGGCGCTGGGGTACGACTCGTACCTGTGCGGCAAGATGCACTATGACCCGACCCGGGGGTACGGGTTCCAGGAGATCGGCGCCCAACGGAACCAGTATTTCAAGACCGGCCTGGGCACGCGAAGGCGGGCCGACGACATGACCGTGAACTGGGCTCGCGGCAAGGCCCGCTTCTCGACGTTCCATCTCGGCAACACCTCAGAGGTCTTGAGCCACGACGCCATTGTCACCCTCAACACCAGGAAGTTCCTGGCGCTGCGGAAGAGGGGGGGCAGGCCGTTCTTCCTGGTAGCGGGGTACTTGGCCCCCCATTTCCCCCTGGTGGTGCCCCGGGAATACTGGCAACCGTATTACGGCAAGGTCCCCGCCCCGAAGCTGCCCCCCGGACACGTGGCGGGCCAGCCCCTGAATTACCAGCATCTTCGTCGCGGGTTCGGCACAGTCAATGCCAGCCCCACGATCGTGCAAAGCGGCCGGGAGCTCTACTACGGCTTGACCCAGTGGATGGACGGAGAGGTCGGGAAGGTCCTGGACGTGCTGGCCGGCAGCGAGTTTGCCGGGAACACGGTGGTGATCTACGCCTCCGACCATGGCGAGAACATGGGCGAGCACGGCCTGTGGTGGAAGAACTGCATGTACGACCACGCGGCGCGGGTGCCGTTGATTGTCTCCTGGCCCCAGCGATGGAAGGGAGGCCAGAGGCGATCGGGCGTCTGCTCGCTGTTGGACGTCGTGCAGACCATCGTCGCCCTTGGCGGCGGCAAGTGTCCTGGCGACTGGGACGGTGACTCCATGCTGGGGTATCTCGACGACCCCCAGGCCCCATGGAAGAACTTCGCGGTCAGCGAGTACTACGGCCACAACGTCGCGTCCGGGTTCACGATGATCCGATCAGGCCGGCACAAGTACGTCTACCACATTGCTCCGGACGAGCAGCATCCGGCTGAGCGAGAGCTGTACGACCTCCAGACCGATCCCGGGGAATTCACGAACCTGGCCGCCAGCCCGGAGCACGCCGACCGCATCGCGGGTCTGCACGCGGCGATGGTGAGGGAACTCGGCCAGGACCCCAACGAGACGGAACGGCGGTGTCGGGCGGACCTGGCCAAGGGCTACGGCCGGCAGCCGCCTCCCGGGGCGGTCCTCGATGATCCCGACTCGTGGGGCGCCGGGCGTCTCTGAAGCAACGGGCGCACCGGCGAACGAGGGCGCGGGCGGGCCCGCGCCGCGGCGGCCCCAGGCCGCCATGGCCTGCCGCGATGAAAGCGGGGCACCTTCCTGAGAGGGAG
>DASRZG010000191.1:0-2669 GCA_035686585.1 Phycisphaerae bacterium | reverse complement strand
ACCTCGACGGGCTCGGCGAACGTCCTGCCGTCCCGGCTGAGGACGTACCGGATCTGCCTGTCCGGCGTGGAGTAGAAGAACAGCAGGTGCCCTTCGCGCGTCACGGCTGGGCCGCACCAGCGGTCCACGTAGTGCAGCTCGACGAAGGCCGGGCCCAGTTCTGCCCGGTGCGTCACGGTCAGCCCCGTCGGGCCGTCGGCATCGGCGGCGCGTGCCCAGCCGCCGGCGGCCAACACCAGGCAGGCCCCAACGGCGGCCGCCACGTCACGAGAACGCATTGTCTTCATAGGACGTCAAACCTCTTTCGGATGCCCTCGGATTCCTCTGTCCTTTTCAGTGAATCACCTCCCCCGCCGGCGAACAACTGCTTTTCCGGGCGGGGATAAGTGTCAAGGCGTCAAACGGCAAGGTCGATATAGCTTTTACGGCGCGGGCAGGTCGCGCTGAGGGGAGACACCAGGTCGGGCATGACGGCAGGTCGCCGCCGGCGTTTCGGGCGGCGGGGACCAAGGCTGAGGGCCGAGATGATGCCCACCGCCAACACGTACGAATCTGTCCAATCACCCCTGGCGGAGATGTTCCCGGGATACCCCGCGGGGACGTTCCAGCTTGACCCGGCCGAGCGGGGCGCCCTCGACGACGCCCGCCGGGTGCTGCTGCCGGCAGCCGGGCGGATCGTCGAGGAGTTCTACGACCATCTCTGCGCCATGCCGGAGGCGCCGCAGGTGCTCCGCGACGAACGGAAGCTCCGCTCGCTGAAGTCGGCGATGAAACGGTGGGTGGAGGAGGCGCTGCTCCGCCCGGTCCCCGGCGACCGGAGCCGCCGGCGTATGGAGCGGGTGGGCGTCTGCCACCTCCGCATCGGCACGTCCCTCAGCGACATTGTCAAGGCGTTCGCGGCCATGCAGCGCGTCTGCCGCGACGCCCTGCGCGACGCCGTCCGCACCGGCGGGCTGCCGTCGCGGTCGTACCCGGCCGTGCTGGAAGCCGTCCGCAAGCGGCTGTGCACGGAGCAGTTGGGGTTCGTGGCCGTCTACCTGAAGGACATGATCGGTCAAGTGGGGACCCGCGGAAGATGACCCACGACGAGACGATCCCGCTGCATCGGCTGATCCTGTCGCTGTCCAGGGCGATGGACGGGCCCGACCCGCGGGTGGCCCACCGGTAGCGGCGGGCCGCCTACCTGGCGATGGGGATTGCCCGCCGGATGGCGCTGCCGGACGAGCACGTGCGCGACCTGTTCCTGGCCGGCTGCCTGCATGATATCGGCATGGTCCGCCCGGAGCACCGGCTGCGGGCGACCCCGGGCACCTGGCGAACCTGGCGTGGCCTTGCCGCGAGGGCTGGGAGCTGCTCCGCCACGTGGACGGCCTGGTCGGGGCGGCCGAGATCGTCCGCGATCACGACGTCCATTGGGGCTTCGGCGCGGGGCGCCAGGAGGCCGGCCGGCCCGTCGCCTTCGGCGCCCACATCCTCTCGCTGGCCGACGTGGCCGAGCGGGCCATCGACCGGGGCGAGCCCGTGCTGGCCCAGGGGCGGCACATCGTCGACCAGGTGACCGCCCTGGCCGACAGCCGGTTTCACCCGGATTGCGTCGATGCCTTACGCGCCGTCGCGGGCGTGGAGGCCTTCTGGCTGGAGCGTGGGCCCCGAGCTGGACGAGAGCCTGCTGGCGGCCGTCCCGGGCCCGTCCCTGCCGATCGGCGACATGCCCGTGCGCCAGGTGGCGACCCTGTTCGGGCGGGCGGTGGACGCGATGAGCGTCTGGACGGCGACCCACTCGGCCGGTGTGGTGGCGGCGGCGGCGGAGATCGCCGCCCTGGTGAAGCTCTGCCCCCGCGAGCGGACGGGCATGGAGATCGCCGGCTGGCTGCACGACGCGGGCAAGCTGGAGGCGACCGAGGAGGTCCTCGATCATCATTGCTATCCACCAGCATCTGCGCGTCCCGCATAGATACGCGGCGTCGGTAAGTCCCGCCGGGAACGTTTGCACTTCGACATTCGATATTCGGTATTCGATATTCGCCATTCGCCGTTTCTCCCGGTTCCTGGTTCCTGGCTCCCGGCTCCATCGGTTGTGGGCGAGGCCCGGGCTGCGAATTGACCGTTCCCATTCCCCTCCCGGTGCGTTAGAAGGGTTGTAGATCCACACCCGTCATCCTGGAGAGGAACGCAAGACCCATGACCCGACCCATGCGCACCGCAGCGATCGTCCTGGCCGTGTCCATCGGCGCCGCCGGCGCCGCCGACCTCAACCCCAGCGGGACCGTCACCGGCATCACCGGCCTGGACATCGCCGCACCGACCGAGACCATCTCCGGGGTGATCCAGTTCGCCCGCCTGGACCGGCCCCACCAGGTGACCGTTCGATGGGTGGACACCAAGGGGCGGATCTGCGGCGAGCAGACCGCGACCGTCGCCCCGCCGGCCTCGTCGCTGGCCTACCGGTTCGACCTGGCCAACCCCATCGGCTACCGCCACCGCGTCGAGGTGCTGGTGGACGGCCAGCGGCAGGCCGTCAGCCACGCCTTCACCGTCCAGCGGCCCTACGGGCCGTGGGTGGACTACTACGCGTGCGTCTGGGCCCACTACGACCCCGCCCACGGCGAGCTGCTGCGGCAGGTGGGGTTCAACGGCACGATCGGCCCCCAGCCCTGCGCCATCGACAA
>DASRZG010000190.1:0-4347 GCA_035686585.1 Phycisphaerae bacterium | reverse complement strand
ACGCCCAGCTCCCGGCCCTCCCAGATGTGCCAGTTCCGCCCGTTCAGCAGCTCCAACGCCCGGTCGTATTGGCCCAGCAGGACGTGCAGGGCGATCTGGCGCAGGAGGACGTCGTCGCGCTGTTCGACGAGGTCGGCCCGCCCCTCCAGCAGCGCCAGCCGGCCGGCGGGATCGGCGGCATGCGCCTCGAGCAACTGGTCGCGCTCCATCAGCAGGCGCGGGTCGTCGCCGTCGCGGGCGATCGCCCGCTCGATGCTGCCGAAGGCGCCGTCCAGGTCGCCGTCGCGGCGACGGTAGGCGAAGGCGAGGTTGCGGTGGACCCACCCGTGCCCGCCGTGGATCCGGCAGGCGTCCTCCCAGGCGGCCACCGCCTCGGCCGGCTGGAGGTCGTACAGCAGGTTGCCCAGCAGGGCGGCGGCCCGTCCGTCGCCGGGTGCGCCCTCCAGCGCGTGCCCAAGCCAGCGGATCGACTCGGTGCGGAAGGGGAAGCAGCCGTCGCCCGCCGCCTCAGTCGGCGGCGCCGGCGGGGCGGTCCCGGCAGCATCGGCCCCGCCTTGCTTGTGACGGTAGAAGGCCAGGGCGTACGCGACCATCGGATCGGCCGTCCCCGCCGGCGGGGCCTCGAAGGCCGGATGATCCCGCCAGCCGCCCGAGGAGCCGTCGTGGCGGTCGAGATACACTTGCAGGACCTCCGCCGCCTCGGCCCACTGCCCGCAGGCCTCGTAGTCGCAGGCCAGCTCCAGCCAGGACTGCACCTCGCCGCGAAGCAGGCCCGCCAACTCGTCCCAGGCCCGATCGGCCTGCTCGGTCCGATCCTGGCCGGCCAGACATCGGGCACGCTCGCAGGCGGCCCAGTGGTCGAGCGGATCGATCCCGGCCGCCCGCTCGATCGCGGCCAGGGCCTCGTCGAAGCGGCCGAGCTTGCGGAGCGCCACGGCCCGCAGGAGGAGCGCCTTGACGTTGTCGGAGTTGTACGTCAGCGATTTCTCCACCGCCCCCAGGGCCGATGGGAAGTCCCCACGCGCAACCGCCATCTCGGCCAACTGGTGCAGGGAGGCGGCGCGAAACGCCGACGTCCATGCCGCCTGGCCGAAGGCGTCGGCCGCGGCCTCGGCGTCTCCAAGCGACCGCCGCGCCACGCCCAGGTAATACAGGGCCTCGCCGTCCCGCGGGCGGGTGTGGTTGCAGGTCAGCCGGTCCGCCGCCCGCTGAAGATGCTCCCGCGCCTGCTCGAACCGGCCCCGCTTGATCGCAAGGAGGCCCGTCGCCGTGTTGGCCCTGCTGTCGGCGGGATCGCGCCGCAGGGCCTCCTGGTAGTACGGCTCCGCCTCCAGCGTCGGGCTGTTGAGCTGCTCGATCCGCTGTCCGGCCAGGTGCAGCTCCTCGACGGTGGCGAAGGTCTCCGGCTCACCCGGCGGGACGACCGGGACGGGCTTGGGCGTCTGGGGCGCGGGCGCGGGCCGGTAGCGGATCAACTCGGCGCCGCCGGCGTGCAGGGACACGCGGACGTCTGTCCACGCCGCCCCCGCCGGCAGGGGCGCTTCGCAGGCGAAGGGCCGGTCCGGCCCGATGGCCGTCCGCTGCCGGAGCACCTCGCGCCCGCCCACCGAAACCCGGACTTCCGCGTCGTCATGGCGGCCGGTGGCGTTGAAGGCCGCGCGCACCCGCCCGTCCGGCGTTTGCGCCACGCTGACGGCCGCGTCGCGATTGGCGTTCTGGAAGGCCCCCAGCTCGCGGACCGGGTACCAGTACTGCCGCGCCCGCCGGGTCTCGTACGGCTGGATCCAACTGTAGTCGGGCTGGTTGTCGGACCACGCGCCGCTCATCAGCTCCAGGTACGGGCCGTCGGAATCGGTCAGGACGCGGTCCCACATCCGCCCGCTGGGCCCGTTGCCGAAGGTGAAGAACTTCATGCCGGGCCAGACGTGGTGGTCGGCGATGCAGGCCGTGCCGGCGCCGCGGGCGTGGTCGTATCCGCCGAAAAAGTCCTCCCGCTCGTTGCAGGCGAAAACGGAGACGTGATGCGGGTGATTCCGCCACCAGCTCAGGTCCACGCCGCGGTAGTCGGTCCCGGCATAGGTGCCGTCGCCGACGGGCCAGGAGACGAACTCGCACTTGGCGTGCTGGGCGCCCCAGCGGACGGATGGCGGGAAGACCACCTGGTACTGCTCGTTGACGTGCACCGCCCAGTTGACGAAGCACAGCATCGAGTGGGCCAGCGGGGTGCGGTTGGAGATCCGCGTGTCGATCCGCACGTACGACCGACCCGGCCAGATCGTCATCCCCACCGCCCAGCGCATGCGATGCCGCCACTCCAGCTCGCCCACCCACAGCGTCCTGCCGCCGCCGTCGGCCTCGCGGACGCACCAGTCCGTCGGCAGGAAGGTCGTCGGGCGGTGGTGGTGGGGGATGTTCCACTCCACCCCGCCGGAGATCCACGCCCCCAGCATCCCGATCAGGGCGGGCTTGACCACGTGCTGGCGGTAGGCGAAGTCGTACCCGTTGGTCTTGTCCGTCGCCGAGAAGATCCGCCCGCCCAGCTCCGGCAGGACGCAGAACTGGAGGTACTCGTTCTCCAGGTAGATCGCGCGGTACGTCCGGTCCTCGCGGCGGTCGCTCAGCCGGTCCAGCAGGGGATACGGGTACACCGGCCCCCGCGCCCCCTGGTAGGCCCTGCCGGTATAGAAGATCGCGTGCCGCTCCGGCGGCCCGATCACGTACGTCGGAAGCGTCAGCGGCTCTTCGTGAATCAGGGGGTCGTTTCTCATCATCGTTCGTAGTGACGCCGTAAGGCGTTCCCAAAAACGCTTCTTGATGCCCTTACGGGCACACTACAAGCGTTCCAGCAGCTTCCGGACGTACTCGTTCGGCCGGCGGATGTCTTCGGCGGTGGGGTGGGTGATGGTCGGCAGCGCGCCCAGCGACAGGTGGATGTCGCTTCGCAGGATCTCGTCGGCGTCGCGGCCGGAGAGCTTGGAGTAGCCGAACGTCCGCACCAGCCCCTCGAACAGGAAGGCGTTGAGCGGACAGCCGGCCGCACGGGCCAGGCCGGGGGTGCTCGGGCCGGAGCTGTTGAACAGGTGCACCTGCCCGATGCACAGGCCCGGGGCGATCGTCTCGTTCATGCCCTCCCCGCCGACGGCGAGGCCCTCCGGGGCCGCCGGGGTCGTCATCTCCGCCACCTCGTCGATCAGCCGGAGCATGCCTTCCGTCGGCGTCTGGTCCTCCACCAGGCAGTTGTGCAGGTTCCAGGTGCACAGCGTCACGTCCAGGAAGACCACGCCGGTGGTCAGGTCCGCCAGACCTGTCTGGACGCTGTCGCAGAGGATGGACCGCCACAGCCCCAGGCCGGGGTGGATCTTCACCATCACCTTCTCATCGCGATGCTCCAGCAGGCTGGCGTTGGAGTTGGGCACGGTCATGGACACGCCGCGCCGCATGTCCCACGCCCAGCCCTGCCGCTGGTGGTGGATCGGCTCGCGGTACTGGTAGTCGCGGACGAAGGGGTAGACCGGGTGGGTGGGGTCCATGTCGATGGAGTTGCAGTGCGGCATGACGTGGAAGCCCATCTCCGAGCCCTTTTGGATGAAGGCCCGGCCGGCGTCCGAGGCGGTGTAGGTGGGGTAGTTCTGGTCGTAGCCGTCCGTCCGCCAGTTGGAAAAGTGGATCAGCACCTTCCGCGGCTCGATCCGCTCGGCCAGCGCGTCCAGCAGGTCCAGGTCTCCGCCGCACCAGCCGATGGCCAGGCGGAGGCCGTCCAGCCATTCGGGCCGCCTTTCCCGCCGCCGGTCGAAGCCGCACGCCCGCCGCAGCCAGTCCCGATACTGCCCGGCCGGGACGCGCCAGTCGCCTTCAAAGACGTTGATCCGCCACGGCAGCCCGCCGGCGGCCAGGCTGGCATCCAGCGGCCCGTAGGCCTCGGTGTCGAAGGCCAGGCCCGCCCGGCCGTTGCAGCCGACGTTCAGGGCCTTGTACCGATACCGCGTGTCCTGCGCGTGCACCCAGAAGCCGCCGCCTTGCCCTTCGAGGATCGCCAGGGCGGCCTCCCATTGGAACGGCCAGCGCCAGCGGCGGCCGCGGATCAACTCGTCGGGCAGCTCCAGCCGCACGCCCTGGAACAGCGGCGCCACCAGCTTCAGGTCGTCCCCGAGGCCGGGCAGGTTCCACCGGCAGGCGAGGATCCCCGCCCGCGACGAGCAGGCGGAGGGCTCGACCACCAGCTCGCCGGTGGCGGGGCATTCGGTGATCGCCAGGACGCCGTCGCCGTCCCAGCCGTGAAAACGCACCTCCGCCCGGGTATCCGACAGCACCCGCGGGGTGATCGTGCCCGGCTGGGGGCGGTCGAAA
>DASRZG010000189.1:0-4634 GCA_035686585.1 Phycisphaerae bacterium | reverse complement strand
GCCGCATCATGTGACGTAGCGTGGGAACCGGCGGCAGGAGACGTTCTTCGGGGAGGAGGACTACCGGGCGTACCTGGAGCTGATGAAGGAGTAGTGCGCCCGGTACGGGCAGCGGGCGCTGGTCCGAACGGCTCGCCAGTCGGTCGCTGGCAGGGCATCACGCTCCACCAAAGACCTGCGGGTGGGCTGCGATTTGGTCCGGGATGCTCGCATCGTGGCGGATAACGATCACGCGGTAGCCGCGATTGACCAGCTCGGGCCGGGTCCTTTCGTCCTGGGCCCTCTGCTGCGCCTGGTCATGTACCGAACCGTCGCAGAAGACGCAGATGTTCGGCCCGTAGAAGAAGTCCGGGATGCAGCGTGGATCGGCAATCGCCTTCTGTGCCTCCTCCGGCAGGCGGTGGCGGCGGGAGGCCAGGGCGTCCAGGAAACGCCGCTCCAGCTCGGAGCGCGAGTCGGTAAGCGAGCGCAGCCACGCGAGGTGTGCGGCCCAGTCGCGCCCGCCGATGCGGGGCAGCGTCCGGCTCGCCGCCAGGTCCAGCAGCGTCTGACGGACATGGTGGCGGTCAAGCTGCAATGCCTCGTGCTGGTTGCCGAAACTCATCAGGCATTCGTAGCAGGCCGCACGGCAGGCGGGGTTCCGGGCACACCTCACTCAATTCGGCGGTGCAAGGGGGCCGGACACGACGCCGGGGGGGAGGGGGGGACCTGGTGAGCGATGACACCGGAGCCGTTGTGTTCAGCAGTCGGCGGAGGCGGTGGGAGAGGATGGGGGGGAGCAGCGGGGATGGGACCCGGCCGGCAGGCCGGTGCCTCACGGGATAAGGCCCTGCGAGTGCAAGATCTGGTCGCACTCACCCGGGAGAAACCGCGACTCAGCAGCCCCCAGCAGGACCTTGGCCAAGACCTCGTCGGTAAGAGGCTCAACCTGTCGGGCCCGACCGGCGGTGATCGCGTCAACGATCTGCTGCACGTCCAGCAGCTTCGCCCCTCGGTAGTCTACGCAGGTGCCATGATGGATCCGAGGATGATCGCCCGCGTACAAGACACATGACTCCTCTTTGTAGAACTCGTGCGTGGTGAACGGCACCAGCACCACCGGGCTCGGGCAACGCTGCGGGTCGGAAATGACGGCGAAGAGGTGTTCGGCATCATCGGCGGTCTGAATCCATAGCACAGCCCCGATGCGAACCACGGCCTATACCCCGAAGGCAGCGGAGAAATGCCTGTCCGCGGCCGCGCGACGCTGCACGGCCTCCAGCATCTCACTCTTGCCGGCGGCCTCGAAGATGTCTCTGAGGGGAATCACGCGAGAGGACTGGCCCGGATTGTTCCGGATCCACTCCGGCAGATGATGTGTGGCATCTCGCATCTGCCACCGATCCATCTCCCTGTAGCGATGGGCCACTTCCTTGAGCTTGTCGATCTCATACCGGCACAGCCGTTCCACGCCGGGATCGGCCAGCAGACGTAGCGACAGGTCGTCGGTCGTGATGAAACGGGACCACTCCGGGCGCGGGTCTTCTCCCTTGATGACGTCGTAGACATGGCTGAGTATCGGCCCGTGAGGGAGGGCGAACGGGCGGTCGCCGATGATCGGGCGCCCTGTCTCCAGCAAGCTTTCCTTCTCCGCGATGTACAACAACTTGATAACCTTCAAGTAGTTGTCGCGGTCCTTGCCCGGTTCCTGAAGCAGGATCCCCGTGGCTTGCAGGGCCTTCATGCAGTCAAAGCGAAACATGTTGGCCGCTCCGTTCATTACCCACTGATTATATGCGTGATATCGGCGCTCCGCCACCGCGAAATCGGCGGAATCCCCGCAGGCGTGGATGTAGCAACTGGTTTGCTCGCGCAACCTTCCGGCCGGGCAAGGGGGGGCGGACACGATGGCAGTTGGGGGGAGGGGTTGACACAGGTTGAAAACCTGTGCCACCACTATCGCCCCCCGCCGGGCTTCAGCAGCTCATCCAGAAGCTGGTTCCGCCAGGTGTCCAGGCGGGCTACTTCCTGGGGGGAGTTGTAGAAGTCGTTGACGGTGTCCGTGCCGCCCTTGGCGCGGGCGGTGACGGCCTCGGTGAGGATCGTCTTGAGCAGGGCCTCGGACTCGGCGTTGCCGGCGAACTGTTTCCGGCAGGTCTCGATCAGCCGGCGGTCGTCCAGGCCCTCGCGCATTCCCTCGTAGGCGGGGCAGGTGACCGTGCCGAAGGGCGTGTACCACGAGTACGCCCACCACATCGAACTGTTCACGTCAAACCCGCGGCAAAAGTTCATCGCCCACGTTACCCCGCCCGTGCTGCCGAAGGCCCCGAAGTAGAACCCGCACGTGTACCGCGGGATCGCCGGCGGCTGGGTGGCGTTGCAGCCGGTGTACTGCCAAAAAACCTTCCCGGCCCCGACGATCTTCTCGCCCAGCTTCAGGTCCTCGTGGATGGCGTTGGTGGAGACGAGATCGACGTCCTCCACGAACGTCAGCCCCGGCTTGGCGTGGTGGACCGTGGCGCTGACCAGGGCGCCCTTGGCGGCCTCGCGGGTGAGCTTGGCCGCGTCCTTGAAGTGGGGCTTGATCCACGGGCCGCTGCCCAGGCAGCCTTTCGGGACGTCAGGGAAAACGAAGGTGTGCACCCACTTGGCGGGCTCGTCAAACGGCTCGATGGCCAGCCGGGGCCAGTGCTTTTCGGTGGCGTGGGCGGCTAAGGACTTGACCCAGGCCGCGTAGATGGGGCGGATCTCCGGCAGGACGCCGGCGGCGTCGGGGTTGTCGCGGAAGGCCTTGTGGCGCTCGATGAACTGCTTCTGGGCGTTCGGGCCGGGATGGAGCTTGGCGAACAGGGCCTTCTCGCCGGTCATGGTGTCCGGGTAGCCGTAGGGGTTGCCGCCCATGAGGTATCGGAAGAAGGCCAGGCGCTTGCCCTTGGCCATCTCCATCCAGTCGTCGAGGTAGCCGAAGTCGATGTCCACCCGCCCGTCGTGGACGGAGAAGCCCAGGTTGGTCGAGTGGAAGCGGGTCTGTGCGGTGCGGAGGTTGTAGTCCTGGAAGGTCTGCATCTCCTGCTCGGGGGGCAGGGCGCTGATGCAGGCCCCCATGGCGATCCCGGCCTCATCCACGGTCAGCAGGCGAAGGGGGAGGACCTCGACCTCCACGGGCAGCTCGGCCGACGCCTCGCCGCTGCGGATCACCACCTTGCCGCGATACGTGCCGGGGGAGCTCTTGCCGTCCTGGGTTCGCACCGTCAGCCAGAATCCGTGGGACCGCCCGGCCGGGATGTCCACGGAGTAGGCGGGCCACAGGCGCAGCGGCACGCGCCGGACGACCGGGCCGTCCTTGCGATCCTGCTTCACCAGGGCGTATTCGACGGTCTTGAGCTCGACCTGGCCGTTGAGCTCCCCGGCCGGGCCGGTCAGCTCCGACAGGCGGCAGGAGACGTCCTTCAGGTCCCGGCCGTTGGCGTAGACGCCGAAGCTCGCCGACTCGAGCTCGTCGCGGGTCATCCGGATTCGCAGGGGCCCGCCGGGCTCGCCCGCGGCGGGGGCGGAGTGCTGATGGATGGGGATGGTGTATCGCCGCACGAAGGGCACGACGGCCTGCGACGCCATCGCTTCAGGGAGGACGGCCTTGTCGGAGGCGACGGCCTGGACGTCGGGAAAACGCGCGGCGTCCATGCGGGCGATCCACTCGCGCGTCTCGCGGAAGTATCGCTCGGCGTCGTCGGGGCCGGCCAGGCGGACGGTGATCAGGCCCAGCGGCAGGTCCTCCTTCTCGGAGCGGACGGACAGGGCGGTGTTGTCCTGGCCGCGGATCTTGCAGACCAGGTCCCAGGACAGGGGGACCTGCGCCGTCTTCCATTGCGCGTCGGCCAGGCCGCCGAAGCGGTGGATTTCGGATTGGCGCCAATAGGTCCCCAGCCCGGCGTGGGCGGAGAAGATGGCCGGGGTGGACAGGACGTCCTTGTAGCGGATGTCCAGGACGTAGACGGTGCCCTTGGCGGGGCGAGGGGCGCCGCCCCACCAGGCGGGGACGGTCCAGACGCCGGTCTTGCCGGCGCGGACGGCGCGGCAGGGCTCGGTGCCGTCGGTGGTCGGGGCGCGCCATTGGGCGGCGTCCAGCCCGGCCATCTTGGTCAGGTCCCACTGGGGAAGCTCCGCGGCGGCCGCGCCGCCCGCACCTTGGATCAATGCCGCCATGATGAGCCCTCTGCACAGTGCCCGTAGTCTTGCGATTGCCATCGTCCCGTTCCGCATGGGAGGTTCCCGCTCCGGTGGTCCTCGGCGCCCTCACCGGCGCCCGCGCGGCGGTCCGGAAGCCGCGCCGGGCGTCCACAATACCGCCTGGGCCGGGCAATTGCGACAGGCTTTACAGCCCCGCGCGGGGCGGGTAGGATAGGGGCATGTCAAGGGGACAGGATGCGTTCCATCCCGATCCGCACCGTCCGCCCCGCAAGCGGCGGGTGATGCGCTGGGTGGCCGTGGCGGCGCTGCTGGCCGGCGTGGCGGCGGGGGTGTCGGTGTTCCTGGTTCGCCGCAACGCCCAGCCGGAGACGAAGGCCCACAGGCTGCTGGGCGAGCTGCGGAAGTCCTACCGCAGCCGGCCGGTGGCGGACTGGCTGGAGTCGCTGGGGCTGTTTCGCGGTTCCGAC
>DASRZG010000188.1:0-5131 GCA_035686585.1 Phycisphaerae bacterium | reverse complement strand
ACGATGAGCATGCGCTGCGGGCGGACGTAGGCGGACACCCACGCCGTGCCCGAAACGTCCGTCACGGGCGCATCGTTCTGGTCCAGGTCCCACCACCCGAAGAACTTCACGTCCTCGGCGTCGACGGGCAGCCAGGCCTTGGCGGCGCGGACGCGGGTGAACTCCTCGCCCGGGGGCGGATTGCCCACCATCAGGATGTCGAATGGGACGGTCAGGGCCATGTAGCTGCGGACGCCGGTAAGCCGCTCCCGGTCGTTCCGGCAGCTATAGTTGGCCATCGTCGACGGGACCAGGCCGTATTGGTGGCCCATCAGGAACGCCACGGAGCGGTCGGCGTCCCAGACGCGGAAGCGGTCGGCGAAGATCTCGGGCTTCTTCGGGTCGGGGTACGGCCACTCGCCGTCCATGGCGATGTCCGCGAATGCCAGGCAGGCGAGGTTGTTGTAGCTGGTCTTGTGCAGCCAGACCAGGCCGCGGACGTCCTGGAACTTGCGGAACATGTGCTGGGATCGGCGGAGCATCTCTCGCTGGTAGGGCCAGTGATACCCCGCCTGGCGGGTGCCGTCTTCCTTCAGGTAGGCCCCGGTGAAGAGGTTGTAGCTGGCCAGCTCGCAGTAGGGCTCGTCGTAGTAGACCCCGCGCATGCCGCCCTCGACGGCCCAGCGGTGCAGGTTCCACAGGAAGAAGTCCTGGTTGGCCCGCGTGTTGGCGACGTGCCACCAGTAGGGCAGCTTGGCCATCTCGGGGTAGAACTCGCGGTTCTCCTTCCACCCGCCCGGCCAGCCGATGTTGCAGAACGGGACGACCGTCACGCCGCGGGCGAGCTGGCCGGCGTTGCGCTTGCGGGACATCTCCATGTCCTCGGGGTACGGTTGGAAGGCGTCCTTGTTGCGGCCCCACCCGTCGCCGCTCCAGACCCACCAGGCCTTGACGGGGGTGCGCTTGCCGAACGGCCCGGAGTCGTGGTGGCCGACAACCCACGCCCGCCATCGCTTCGGGGGGGCGTGCAGCGGGCCGGAATGCAGGTAAAACGTGATGGTCACCGGTTCGGTCAGCGTGCTCTTGCGCGCGAAGAAGTGCTGCTGGAGCGTGACCGGCCCACCGGGCGTCCGGCGGACCACCTGCATGGGCTGGACGCCGTCGGCGTGCCGCCAGCCCTTGTCGTTGACCGCCAGCCACGCCAGCACGCGGTCGAAGTCCATCATCTGGAAGTACGGGACGAAGAATCCCCGGGTCACCCACTGGCCGAGCTGCTTGCCCGTGACCAGAACGCCGGTCTTCTGCGGATCGAGCCTGCCCATGTACTGGTGCATCCATTCCCCGGCGAAACCGGTCCAGTACCTGGCGCGGTCCGACGGGACGTCAAGTTCCAGCACCAGGTTGTCCAGCTTGACGGGTTGGTCCTGCGGCGCGATCGTCAGGTCGAACCGCATCAGCCCGTCGTACTCGATGGACCCGTCCACGTGGAGCTTGACCCCGCCGCCCGCGGCCTCTCCGGTCCAGCGCGTCAACCGCCCGGACTGTTCCGTGATCTCAACCGGGCGGGGCATTTTCCACTGGATCCGGCTGCCTCCGATGGAGCCCGCCAGTTCCACGGGGCGCGAAAGCAGCTCTTTCCCGGCGGAGACCATCTGGTCCGGCAGGCCGAGACCGTTGAGCGTGATCTCCCGGCCCCACACGCGGAGCGCGTTCCGCTCCACCTCGATCGGCGTGTAGGGTTCGAGGATCTCGTCGCTGATCCCCAGGTCGTTGAACAGGTAGGGGACCTCGGGGAAGGTGTATTCCGGCGTTCGCGCCGTCGCGAGGATCTTGCCCTTGGCGTCTGCCAGGTCTGCCTGGAGGAACCATTTGCCCTTTCCCAGGTGGGGCAGTTCGATCAGGGCTTCGGCGAGATCCTGCGGGAAGTGCGTAAGGCGCGTTACGTCCAGCGCCCCGTCCTGCCCGACCTTGTGGAGTGAGACGACGGCGGCCACGGACCTGTCGCGGCCCGAGGCGAACTTGCGATCGACGTAGACGACGGCCTTCTTCAGGCTCGGGCCCCACTCGGCAACGAGGGGAAACCGGTTCTGCTCGCCCATGGCCTCGCGGCCGCCGTTCGCCCGCTCGAACTGCCGCGTCACCTGTTCGGCGGTCAGCGGGAAGCTATAGACCCGCAGGTTGTCCAATCGGAAGGGCGCGCCCTTTCCGCCCTTGCCGACCAGCAGCGTTCCCTTGCCTTCATTGACCATCTGCCGGGACGCCTGCGGCAGGAAGAAGTAGCTCTTGCCGTCGAAGTAGATCTTCGTGATCGCCGAGCTCCAGGTCACCACCACGTGGTGCCACTTCGGGGGCGCCGGGGCGGGGCCGGTCTCCGCAGGCGGGGAGTCCTTTTTCTTCTTGCCCGGCCCGCCGTTGGCCTGCGAGTAGGCGGAGTAGATCGTCGTCACCCGCGGGACGTCGGGGAACAGGAAGCTGCCCCACTCGACCTGCAAATCGTCCCCGGACCCGACGAGCGATATCGTCGTTTCGCTGCCGCCCTCGATCTTCCAGGACAGGATCGGGCGGTCTGTTTCTTCCTTCGCGTCGGCGAAGATCCAGCATTCCATGCTGCCGCGAACCGGGTCGAGCGCCCCGGACAGCCCGCATTGCAGGCCCTCTCCGTCCACCACCAGGGCGCGGTCGAACTTCCCCTCGGCGAACTTCGGCTTCGCCGCTTCGCCCTCGTCGGTTGCAGCGGAGGCCATCTTCCCAACGCCGCCGTCAAAGGGCAGGTCGAGAGCTACCTCCTTAGCCCGGCCGACGTCGGAGCAGCCCCCCGCGGCGGCCCACAGCAACGCCACCAGCAGCAGACCCGTCGCGAATCCTGAACGTCGCATCGCCCGTCTCCTCGCCAAGGGTTTCGCGAAATGGAAAACACCCTCGCGGATCGAGAGCATGGACACGAGCCGGAGGGGGGGTCTGTCGTCTCCCGTCGCCATGTTGCCGCCGCCGGCGAGCCGAAAGGCGCGCCGGCGGCGTTTCCAGGCCTTGAAATGTGCGGCTTGCCGCCGGCGGCATTCCGAGCGGGCAACGCAGCAAGCCGCTCCGCGCGAATGTGGGCCAGTTTGTCCCGACCGACCTGCAACAGGATGCTACCGGTTTGCTCGCCGGATCGTCCGGGAGCCCGGTGCTGCAGAAGCTTACCAGCGGCCGCGCCGACCTCCGCCGCCACCGCCGCCGCCACCGCCACCGCCACCGCCACCGCCACCGCCGCCGCTACCCCTCTCGGGTCTTGGGCGCGCTTCGTTGACGTTCAGCGACCGCCCGTCCATGTCGGCGCCGTTGACCGCCGCGATGGCCGCCTGGGCCTCGGTTTCGTCGGGCATGGTGACGAAGGCGAAGCCGCGCGACCGGCCGGTCTCACGATCGGTGACGACGTGGACCTCTTCGACCGTTCCATGTTCAGCGAACAGGTCTCGGAGCATATCCTCGGTGGTTGAATAACTCATGTTGCCCACGTAGATCCTCATGGAAAAGTCACTCCAACGTTGTGAGGCTCACGAGAGCCGGCAGGAAAGGCTGCGTGGGCATCACGGGCTACCGAACCTGGCCGGCGACCGCCGCCGGACCAGCCACAGGACTATACCGCAGCCCCGGCGGGCGTGCAACAAAAAGACAGACATTCGGATCGCGAACGGGCAATGGCAAATCGCCGAATTCCGGCCCCGGACCCCCGCGAATCTCGGCGAGGGGTGCGACGTGAAACGGGCGCGGCGGCGGGTTCAGGTTCCGGGAAGGATGAGGGAGAAGCCCGCGCCTCGTCCGGCGCTCCTGTCGACCCGGATCTCGCCGCCAAGACTGCGGGCGAGGCGCCGGCTGATGGCCAGACCCAATCCCACTCCGCCGAAAGACCCGGCGGAGTCGCGCTTCGCCCGGAAGAACGGGCGAAAGATCCTCTCCCGATCGGCAGCGGGCACGCCGGGGCCGTGATCGCGCACGCGGAGGACCGCGGATCGCCCTTCCCGCAGCAGCTCCAGGTGGATCCGCCGGTCTTCCGCGCGGGCGGCGTACTTGCAGGCGTTGTCCACCAGGTTCAGCAGGATCTGTTCGAGGGCGGCCGGGTCGGTCGTCACCGTGGCGGAGCCCCCGGCCGCCGCGTCGCCCAGCACCAACTCCATTCCCGCCTCGCTCGCCCGCCGTCGGAGGCGCGGTTCGACCTCCTGCAGGAGCTGCGCCAGGTCCACGGGCTGCGGCGCCACTTGGCGACGATTGCCTTCCAGGCGGGAGTAGGACAGCACGTTTTCCACCAGCCGGCACAGGCGGTTGGTCTCCTCGCGGACGGTGGCAAGGTAGCGGATGCGCTTCTGCTCGTCGGTGACCATCCCGTCGGCGAGCATCTCGGCGTACATCCGCATCGTGGTCAGGGGGGTGCGCAGCTCGTGGGTCACCGCCGAGACGAACGCCCCTCTCCGCTCGCTGAGCGAGAGGGTCCCGTGCAGCAGGCCGCCCACCGCCCCCGCCGCCAGCAGCAGACCGACCCACGCCCCCGCGAGTGAGACGATCGTTGCGCTGGGACCGGGCGGCGTTTCGACCGGCACTGCCCCGGGGACCAGGCGGACCGGCAGCGTCGCCAGGCGGTGGGGCTGCTCGGCCGCGGCATCGATCCCCGCCGCCTCCAGCCGGGCAGCCGGCAGCAGGTCCGCCACGTTCTTGAGCAGCCAGTTCTGAATCTCGCCCCAGTCCCACCACGCCCCGACGACATGGGTCTGCCCGCCGACCAGCACGCGCCGGGCCAGCAGCAGGTTCGGTCCAACCCAGACGCCGCGGGCCTCGCCGTCGCGCATTGTCCCGTACTGCACCAGCAGGGAGTTCTGGAACTGATTGAAGTTGGCGTTCTGCATGCCCATGGAGTTGTTCATCTGCGTGACCTGGCGGGCATAGAACTCCTGGTCGAGCCTCTGCCGGTGTTCGGGGTTGCTCCCGGCGGGGTCGGCGGCGACGAGCGGAACGTCCTTGCCCATGGCGACGGGGCTGGTCCGGGCCTCGGGCAGGGCGGCCAGCAGCAGGTCGCGGGCCAGAAACGCCTTCAGCTCTTCGAGGCGCGAGGCGGCCTGCTCCAGGGCCTCCTCGGAGACATACTCGGGAGTGGCAAGCTTGCGCATCTCGCCCGCCG
>DASRZG010000187.1:0-3314 GCA_035686585.1 Phycisphaerae bacterium | reverse complement strand
GCTGGAAATCGGCGGCGGCGCGGTCTTCTGCCGCCAGGGAGGTGGACGCGACGGCGAACGTCGCCAGCAGGACGGTCCGGGTCATGTGGTTCAGCATGGGGAGACTCCCTGATCCAGGATTCCTGTCACCATGGGTCGTTTAACCGCGACCCGCAGGGGAGCGCGTCCGTTACCGAAGACTGGACGCCGGCAGCGGACGCGCTCCCCTTCGGGTCGCGGCTAAACGATCCATGGTGACAGGAATGCTGGATCAGGGAGTTGCCCCATGCTGAGCCACGTGACCCGGATTGTCCTCCTGGCGACGTTCGCCATTGCCTCGATCTGCACGGCGGCGGAGGATCCCGCCGCCGATTTCCAGCCCGGCAAGCTCAAGCTGCCCCTGACGGTCACCGAGCGCAGCGGCGTGGCCCGACACGGGGAGGTGGTCACCTCCGGCGTGCCGTTTCCGCCGGGGTTCCTCAAGTCCGTCGAGGGCCTCCGCGTCGTGGACGCCGACGGCAAGCCCTTGCCGTCCCAGGCGATACCCATGATCCGCTGGCACGAGCCGGCCTACGACGGGTCGGTGCAGTGGGCGCTGGTGAGTTTCCCGGCCGACGTGGCCGCCGGGGGCGAGAGCACCTACTTCCTGACCGACGCCGCCAGCCCGCGGCCCGAAGGCGGGCTGAAGATCAGCCGCGCAGGCGGCGCCCTGACCGTCGAGACGGGCGCCGGGCGGTTCGTCGTCCCGGACAGCGGCACCGCCCTGATCTCCCAGGCGTGGATCGACGGCCGGCAGGTCATCGGCGGCAAGGGCCTGCGCGGCGTCTTCACCTCGGGCGCCTGGCCGGATCGCGGCCTGGAGGCCGGCTCTGTGCACACCACCTTTCACGACGCGGTCGTCGTCGAGGAATCGGGCCCGGTGCGGGCGGTGGTGGCGATCAAGGGCACTCTCACACCCGGCGACAAGGACCGGCGGATGTACGACTACACCGCCCGGCTTTACTTCACCGCCAACAGCTCGGCCGTGAGGGCGGTCTTCACCCTCCGCAACGGCAGGCTGGACCCCAAGCTGATCGACGGGCAGCGGCGGGCTTACGTCTGGCCGATCGAGGACCTCTCCCTGGTGGCGGACCTGGGCCTCCCGGATCAGGTCCGCGTTGCCACCCTGGCCGAAGGCAAGCGGATCGAGGCCGCCCCCGGCGCCGAGGAGCTGACGGTATACCAGGACTCCTCAGGCGGCGAGAAGTGGCAGAACCTCGGCGGCGGCAACTACGAGAGCTGGCTGAGCAGGTACACGCAGGGTAAGACGGTCGCGGGCGTGACCTTCCGCGGCTACACCGCCAAACTGGGCGACAAGCTGCTGGCCAAAGGCAACGCGCACCGCGGCGTGGTGGACGTCCGCGACGGCGAGGCGGGGGTGGCGGCGGCCTTGCGCAACTTCCGGGTCGAGTACCCCTCCGCCCTGTCGGCATCGGCACGGCGGGTCCGCGTCGGGCTGTTCCCGGGCGAGTTCGCCGACGTGTTCGCCCTCCGGCCCGGGCAGCGCAAGAGCTGGGACGTCCGGCTGAGCCTGCACGGCCCGGAGCGGGCGGATCTGGCGGCCCGGCATGGCGAACAGGATCGCCTGCTGCTGTTCCGGCCTTCGCCGGATTGGATGGTCCGCTGCGCCAACACCGGCGCCTGGCCGGCGGGGATGGCTTCGCTGCCGAAGCCCGCTGCCGCGCCCGGGCGGCGGGGGTGGAGCAAGGACGCCCTCGACGGCATCGGTGCCGGGTGGGACTGGTACGGGTGGATCGCCAGTTGGAACGCCGGCGGCGGGCACTGGAACCAGTCCACCTGCTTCACGCCCTGGGTGCTCTGGGGCGACGGGGCCAACTTCGACTCCGCCGAAAGCTGCACCCTGTGGGCCGCGGACCTGTGCTCGATCCACTACGACGCCCCGGACCTGCCCACCTTCTGGCTGATGCTGATGGACTGGAACTGGCGCGAGAACCGGCTGAAGCTGGAGACCTACCCCGGCTACGCCAGCCGGGACACCTGGGGCCGGCCCGACTCGGGGCACATGGGCATGTTCATGTGGCTGGAGTATTACCTGCTCACCGGCGACGCCCGCGCCCGCGAGGCCGTCGAGCACCTGGGCATCCGCGCCCGGGCGATGTGCTGGCACCACAACTACGACGATCGAGACGACGGCACCGGGCCGTTGCCGCGCGCCATCAACTGGTGCAAGAGACGCGACCCCGACACGGAGGCGGACTTCCGCCTGGCGACCCGCTACACCGGCTGGCCGCTGTATGACCTGTCGCAGTACTACCGCCTGACGGGCGACCCCGCCCTGCTGGCGGAGGCCCGCACCGTCGCCCGCTCCTTCCGCAACACCGCCCGGTACTCGCCCATCGGCTTCATGGTCACCCAGATCAACGCCAAGGATGACGGCGACGTTTACGGGCGGCAGGGACCCTTTGACAAGGGCCGGGCCGCCTCCGCCAGCCAGTGCTACGCCCACTTTCAGCAGGGCATCATGGCGACGGGCCTGGTCGAGTATTACCTGATGAGCCGGGACGTCGAGGCCCTCGACGCCCTCCCCGGGTTCGCCGACTGCATGGTCCACCACGCCATGCTGAGGGACGCCGAAGGCAACCGCCGCGGGTGGACCTACGCCTTCGGCGACTACTGGGGGCCGTATCGGCTGGAGGACCTCGGCGGCCAGAAGACCTCCTGGTTCACCAGCAACTTCCGGATCGTCCAGCCTTTGGGGTGGATCTACCGGTTCACGGGGCGCGACGACTACCTGGCCGTGGTGAAGGACGCCGTCGGCTCCGGCGGCGATGCCATTCTCGTCCCGGCAGCCCACGCCGCGCTGAAGCACCCCAAGGCCGACGCCATGCCGCCGGCCGCCATCGCCGACCTGAAGGCCGAAGCGATCGGCGGCGGGAAGGTCCGGCTGACCTGGACGGCCCCGGCCGGCGGGGCGGCGCGATACCAGGTGAAGTGCTCCGCCGCCCGAATCGTCGAGCGGGTCGAGGGTTGGCCCGACCGGAAGACGCCGCTGCCGGCAGACCGCAAGGAGTGGGAAGCCCGAGCGGCAGCATTCAACGCCCGCCAGCGCGCCTTCTGGGCGGCGGACAACGTCCCCAACGTCCCCGAACCCGCCGCGGCGGGCAACGGGCAAGCCATGACTGTAGAGGGCGTGAAGGCAGGCGGGGCGTACTTCGCCATCAAGACCTGGGACGCGGCCGACAATGTCAGCGGCCTGTCCAACGTTGTGACGGTGGCCGGGGAGTAGTTCCCCCCGTCTCCCCGCCACCCACAGCCGAACGCGTCCGTCCCCCGAC
>DASRZG010000186.1:0-5990 GCA_035686585.1 Phycisphaerae bacterium | reverse complement strand
TCGCCCAGGATCATGAAGGCGGCCGTGCCGCGCCCGAAGCACTCCGGGCGGTTGGGGCAGCGTGCCCCCTGGCAGACCGTGGCCAGGCCGTGGCGCCGCAGCAGGTCGCGGACCTTTTTGGAGACCCCGGCGGGCGGGATGGGCTTTCTCAGCCACTCAGGTAGCCGGGCCGTGCGGGGGCGGGTGGCACCCTCAAGCCGTCTTTTGGCTGGAGGGTGTGGGAATTCGGACAGGACCCGGGAATGAGGAGGATCCTCCACGGCAGATTCACCCGCGTTCCCACCCTCAAGCTTGCCCCGTTGGGGCTTCGCTTGAGGGTGCCACCCGGCGCGCCACTTGTCCGGGGCACCCGATACCAGTTCCATCCCGAGTGCCTCGGCGAGGCACTCGGCCAGTGGGGCGGCGACTTCGGCGGTGGCCACGGGCCGGCCGAGCTGGGCGGAGATGCTGGTGACGGGCTTGTCCAGGCCGCAGGGGACGATCAGGCGGAAGTGGTCGAGGTTGGGGCAGACGTTCAGTGCCACGCCGTGGTAGGCCACGCCGCGCTCGACGGCGACGCCGACGGAGGCGATCTTGGCTTGGCCGATCCAGACGCCCGTGGGCCCGTCCGTGGTGCAGCCGGCGACGCCGAACCGCTCCAGCACGGCCTTCAGGGCGCCCAGAAGGCAATCGACATAGTCGCGGACCTTCCGCCTTGGCCGGCGGAGGGAGAGGATCGGATAGGCGACGATCTGCCCCGGGCCGTGGTACGTCGCCGCCCCGCCCCGGCTCACGCGGCGGACCTCGATGCCCTCGGCCGTCAGGCGGTCGGCGCTGGCCAGCACGTCCTCGTCCCGCCCCCGGCGCCCCAGCGTGATCACCGGCGGGTCGTGCTCGGCCAGCAGCAGCCAGCCGCCGCCGGCCTCGGCGTCGCGCACGCGCTGGACATAGTGCTTCTGCAGGGCCAGCGCCCGATCGTAGTCGATGGCGCCCAGATCGATTCGATTCAATGGCTGCATCTGTCTCGCCTGAAACAACCCGCGTGCGCTCGCTGGGCGGCGGGAGAACACGAATCACACGGATTACACGAATCAGATACCTGCTGTTTCTGACCACGCTGTTTCTTCGTGCAATTCGTCTTAATTCGTGTAATTCGTGTTCTCCAGCGTCCCGTGCGGACCCGTCCCGGGCCTATCATCCAAGCCAGTGCAGCGGCAGCCCCAGGAACGTCTCGGCCGCTTCGCCGACGGCCTCGACGTAGGTGGGGTGGGAGTGGATCGTCCCGGCCAGGTCGGCGACGGTCAGGCCCTGGCGGAGGGCCAGCGCCAGCTCCTGGATGACCTCCGTCGCGCGATACCCGATCACGACCGCCCCGAGGAGGCTGCCCGTCCGCCCGTCCCCGAACAGCCTCACCTCGCCCACCGGCCGGCCCTGGGCCTGGGCGAGGCCGGAGGCCTGGTAGGGGAAGCGGCCAATCTTCAGCTCCTCGCCGCTCTCGCGGCAGTGCTGCACCGCCCGCTGTTCGGACATCCCGACGGCCGCCACCTCCGGGTGGGTGTAGACCCCGATCGGCACGACCGTCCGGTCGTCGGCGGCGTCGTGGCCGGTGGCGTTGTCGGCCGCCACCACCCCCATGCGGAAGGCGAGGTGGGCGTACTGGCGCGTCTCGGCCGCGTCGCCCACGGCATAGATGCCGTCCACGTTCGTCCGGCAGCGGTCGTCCACGCGGATGACCCCGCCGGCGGTCTCGACGCCGACCTCCTCCAGGCCGATCTGGTCGATGTTGGCCTCCCTGCCCACCGCCACCAGCACGCGGGCGGCCTGGAGCGTCTGGCCCGGGTCGATCTCCACCGCCACGCCGTCCTCGGTGGGGATGACCCGCCGGACCTTCGCCCCCGTGTGGATCAGCACCTTGCGCTTCTTCAGGCTCAGGGCGACCGCCCGGGCGGAGGTCTCGTCCAGCATGGGCACCAGCCGGTCGGTCAGCTCGATGACGGTCGTGGGGACGCCCAGCTCGCCGTAGACGGTGGCGAACTCGCAGCCGATGATCCCCCCGCCCACGATCAGGATGCTCTCCGGCAGCGACGGCAGGCGGGTGGCCTCGTCGGTGGTCAGGATGTGCGGGCACGTCCAGTCCAGCCACCGCGGGCGGACCGGCCTGGAGCCGGTCGCCAGGATGATCGCCCCGGCCGCCACCTCGATCGTCCCGCCGTCCGCGGCCACCTCGATCCGGTCCGGCCCCGCCAGCCTGCCCCGCCCGGCGATCACGTCCACGCCGCGGCGGTTCATCAGGACGCCCAGGCCCTTCCGCAGCCCGGCCGTCACGTCCGCGATCCGGGCCATGAAGGTCGTGCCGTTGACGCGGGCGCCGTCGATGTCGATGCCCATGGGCGCGGCGTGGCCGCAGTCGGCGAACAGCCCGGAGGCATGCAGCATGGCCTTGGTCGGGATGCACCCGGCGTTCAGGCAGGTGCCCCCAAGCTGGCCGGACTCGATGCAGCAGACCCGCGCACCCCGCAGGGCGGCCCGCAGGACCGCGGCATATCCGCCCGGGCCGCCGCCCAGGACGGCCACGTCGTATCGCCGCTCAGCCATCGTCGCTCTCCAGGCAGGCCAGGTCGGGCCTGCGCGCCGCCGCCACTTCGTCCAGCCGGCCGACGGGCGTGGTCCGCGGGGCGCCGGTCAGTGTCGCCGGATCGGTCTCGGCCAGCCGGGCGATCTCGATCATCGCCTCGATGAAGGCGTCCAGCGTCTGGCGGCTCTCGGTCTCGGTCGGCTCGATCATCATCGCCTCCGGCACGGTCAGCGGGAAGTACACCGTCGGCGGGTGGAAGCCGCGGTCGATCAGCCCCTTGGCCACGTCGGCGGCATGGACGCCCTTTGGCACCTGGCGCGAGGCGGAGAAGACGCACTCGTGCTTGCACAGTTGGGGGAAGGGCAGGTCGTAATGGTCGCGCAGCTTCCGGCGGATGTAGTTGGCGTTGAGGACGGCGTTCTCGGCCACGCGGCGGAGCCCCGCGGCCCCCAGCATGAGCATGTAGGCGTACGCCTTGACGATCACGCCGAAGTTGCCGTAGAACGGCGCGACGTAGCCGATCGAGCGGGGGGCGTCGTAGTCCAGCCAGTACGCCCCGTCGGAGCGCATCCGCACCACCGAGACGGGCAGGTATCCCACCAGCTTCTTGCACACGCCCACCGGCCCGGCGCCCGGGCCCCCGCCGCCGTGGGGGGTGGCGAAGGTCTTGTGCAGGTTCACGTGGATGATGTCGAAGCCCAGGTCGCCCGGGCGGCACACGCCCAGCAGGGCATTGAGGTTGGCCCCGTCGCAGTACATCAGCCCGTCCACGCCGTGGATCAGCTCGCAGATCTCGCGGATGCGCGGGTTGAACAGCCCCAGCGTGTTCGGGCAGGTCAGCATGACGCCGGCGACGTCCTCGTTCACGGCCTCGACCAGCGCGTCCATGTCCATCAGCCCATGCTCGTCGGAGGGGATCGACTGGACGCCGAAGCCGGCGATGGCGGCGCTGGCGGGGTTGGTGCCGTGGGCGCTGTCGGGGATGAGCACGCGCTTCTTGGCGTGGCCGCGGTCCTTGTGGTAGGCGGCCATGATCATCGCCCCGGTCAGCTCCCCGTGCGCGCCCGCCAGCGGCTGCATCGTGAACGCGGCCATGCCGCAGATCTCGCTCAGCAGCCTGGCGGCCTCGTACAGCACCTCCAGGGCGCCCTCGACCATGTTGTCCCCCCCGGGGAGCTGCGGCAGCAGGGGGTGCAGGTCGAAGAACCCCGGCATCCGGGCGATCTGCTCGGTGATCTTGGGGTTGTACTTCATCGTGCACGAGCCCAGCGGGTAGAAGCCGCCGTCGACGCCGAAGTTCCTGCCCGACAGCTCGGTGAAGTGGCGGATCACGTCCAGCTCGGACAGCTCCGGCATGGCGGCGGGGCGGTCGCGGAGCAGGGCGGCCGGGAACTCCACCCGCGTCGGCACGTCGCGCTCGACCGTGCGGACGCCCCGCCGGCCCGGAACGGATTTGTCGAAGATCAGCTTCACAGCGACACCTCCAGGGCGTGGACGAGGAAGTCGATCTCCTGCTTGGTCCGCTTCTCGGTGAACGCCACCAGCAGCGACCGCTCCATGCCGGCGTAGTAGCGGCTCAGGGGGAAGCCCGCCGCCAGCTTGTGGTCCAGCAGCCGGCGGATCACCAGCTCCGCCGAGGTGGGCAGCTCCAGCACGAACTCGTTGAAGTACCATTTGACCGGGTACTTCAGCTTCACCCCCGGCAGCTCCAGCAGGCGCTGCTGGGCGTAGCTGGCCTTGTCCGCGCACGCCTGGGCGACCTCCCGCAGGCCCTCCTTGCCCAGCAGCGACAGGTACGCCAGCGCCGTCAGGGCGCACAGGCCCTGGTTCGTGCAGATGTTGCTGGTCGCCTTCTCCCGCCGGATGTGCTGCTCGCGGGCCTGGAGGGTCATGACGAAGCCGCCCCGCCCCTGCCCGTCCGCCGCCCGGCCCGCCAGCCGGCCCGGCATCTTGCGGAGGTACTCGTTCCGCGTGGCCATGAAGCCCAGGTACGGCCCGCCGAAGGACAGGCCCATCCCCAGGCTCTGGCCCTCGCCGACGACGATGTCGGCGCCCATCGCCCCGGGCGTCTTGAGCAGGCCCAGCGAGATGGGATAGCACGAGACGATCAGCAGGGCCCCGGCGGCGTGGGCCTGGGCGGCCAGGTCGGTGTAGTCGTCGATGCAGCCGAAGAAGTTGGGGTTCTGCACCACCACCGCGGCCGTGGCGTCGTTCAGCTCGGCGGCCATCCGCCCGCGGTCCGTCACGCCGCCGTTGACGGGCAGCTCGGTCAGGTCGATGCCGAGGTTGGAGGTGTACGAGACGATCATCTTGCGATAGATCGGGTTGACCGTCCCGTCCATGATCACCCGGTTGCGCCGGGTGACCCGCAGGGCCATCATGATCGCCTCGTAGATGGCGGTCCCGCCGTCGTAGAGGCTGGCGTTGGCCACCTCCATCTCCGTCAGCCGGCAGACGGCCGACTGGTACTCGTACATCGCCTGGAGCGTGCCCTGGGACACCTCCGGCTGGTAGGGGGTGTAGGCGGTGTAGAACTCGCTGCGGGAGACGATCGCGCCCACGGCGGCGGGGATGTAGTGGTCGTAGAACCCCCCGCCCAGGAAGCTGATCAGGTTGGTGAAGTTCCTGCCCGCCAGCCGGGCCATGTGCCGGCGGACGCCCTGCTCGCTGAGCCCGTCGGGCACATCCAGCCCGTCGCAGCGGGCGTCGGCGGGGATGTCCGCGAACAGATCCTCCGCCGTCAGCCCCAGCTCGGCGAGCATCTCGGCCCGCTCGGCGTCCGTGTTGGCGATGAAGGGCATTACGCCTCCTTCTCGAGCAGCTCGCGGTACTGGGCGGGCGTCAGCAGGCGGTCCGCCTCGGCCGGGGAGGCCACGGAGACCTTCACGATCCACCCCGCCCCGTACGGCTGGCGGTTGAGCAGGCCGGGGTCGTCTTCCAGGGCGGTGTTGACCTCCACCACGGTGCAGGAAACGGGCGCGTAGAAGGCCGAGGCCGCCTTGCACGATTCGATCGCGCCCATCTCCTCGCCGGCGGCGAAGGTCCTGCCGGTCTGGGGCGCCTCCACGAACTTCACGTCGCTGAGGGCGTCCTGGGCGTAGTCGGTCACGCCCATGGTGCCCGACTGGCCCTCCAGGCGAATCCACTCGTGCTGGTCCGTGTAACGCAGGTCATCCGGTACGTCCATTCGCTGGTCTCCGTTATGGCTTGGGTCCCCGCCCGAACGCGGCGCGGGCTTCCCCCCGGCGCGTGCATCGGGTCGGGAAGCATAACGTCACGGTATTCATCGGCCAAGTCATAACTCTCCGACCAGCCCAGAGGCGCGCCGGTCCATTGCGGATTGAGAAGAAGCACCAGGCGACTCGCCCCCCGGCGGAAGCGGGGGGTTCAAGACCCGGGGCGACACGCGACGCAAGCAATCGGAACCGCAAGGAAC
>DASRZG010000185.1:0-5589 GCA_035686585.1 Phycisphaerae bacterium | reverse complement strand
GTCAGGTCCACCCTCTTCGGCAGCCCTCCGCTGGTGCGGGTCAATCTCGCAGCCCTTCCAGGCCCGCGGGGGAATCCCCCCAAGTCCTGGACGCGCCCTTGGCGGACCACCCGCCCGGCGCGCAGGTCCACCACCGCCAGGCCGTCCGGGTTGCCTTCGACCTGGGTCGAGCAGTATGCGCGCGTCCCCGTCGGAGAGGCCACGACATCCCAGATGCGATCCACGTCGATCTTCCTGCGAACGGCCAGCGTCTCCGGGTCGATCACCCACAGCTCTTCCTGCCCGTCCAGCGACGCCAGCAATCCCACCGCCGACCGGGCCAGCGAGTGGCATCTTGACCCGATGCGAAGCTGGCCCAGCCGCTCGAACGAGGGTACCGCCAAGGCGTACAGGATGCCGTCGGACCGGAGGATCCAGACGGTCTTGCCATCGTCGGAGAAGACCATCTTGGGCACGATCGTGTCCGCAGGAAGATCGACCTCGGTCAGTGTCGAGCTTGCCTGCGTCGTGGACTTGCCCCGGAGGTGCCCCGATGCCGTCCCCGCAGCGGGGCCGGTCGCCGTCGGGCCGATCCAGTCGTCCTCCCCGGCAACCCGTATCGCGGTCGACGCCAGGAGGGACACGGCCGCCACGATCTTGGCGACGATTACAGCCGATCTTCGCGCTCGATCCACAGTGGATGCCTCCCGGTTTCGCCAGTTCATCGGCACGTCCCACGTTCTGATAACGGCGATTATACGGCCTTCTCCGGCCGGGTCAACCGGAACGGCCTGCGAGGGCCCTGACGAACGGGCAGGGGTGGTTGGAGACAGCGGGGTCAGGCGAAACAGACCCGCAGCGTCGGCAGGCGGTGGCATCGGAGGTCCGCGGCGGGACTTGGGGGCGGGGGTGTTTACAGGCTCCCGGTGGGAACGCCGTTCAACGAACGTAACGCTATTCTCCCAAAAAGCTTGGGTGGATTTCGTGGGTGTTTACATCTTGCGGTTTTGTAAACAGCTCCCCCCGGCGGGCCTGGTGGAAGGATCAATGGCGCAGGGCGGCCATGGACGGCGAGGATCGGCCGTTGGCGGAGTAGCGGTGGATGAACAGGGCCAGTTCCAACGTCCCGTCCGCCAGGTCCAGGCGGGCGCCGGCGGCGTGGGGGCCGGAGAGGGCGTCGAGCGGGCCGATCCGGCCCAGGATACGCGGCGGGTGGACCCGCCCGGGGGTGTCGCCGACGGCCAGCTCGCACAGGAGATGGTCGCAGACGGTGCGGAGCAACCGGCGGAAGGCCTCGGGCTTGCGGTTGCCGATCCGGGGCAGACAGCGCATGTGCTCGGCGAGGGCGGTCAGGACGGCGTCGTCGGCGACGAGGACGACCTTTCCGCTGACGGGGCCGGCGAAGGCGGCCTCGGCCGCCCAGCTCTGCCCGTTGGCGCCCGGGGGGGCGTGGTCGGGGCCCTGCCGCTCCACCAGCAGCGTGAAGGCGAGGGAGGCGACGGAATCTTCGGCGGCCCGGTAGAGCAACTCGTCAAGTTCGTTGGACATGGCGGACCTCTGGTCGGTTGGCTTGTGCGGTCTGGCTTGCCTTTCGGCGGGGCGGGGGAACAACTTCCGGGGCGCCCGGGCCCTGTGTCCCCGAGCGCCCCGGGCCCCCTGATCACCTCGCATCCATTGAAGTCTCCCCACAATCGGACATGGTGATGACTGCCCCGCAGGCCGACAGCGCACCCGCCGGCGGCCTGTGCCGCGACGGGATGGGGGCAGGGGCCGCGCTGTCGGCATCGTTTTCGGATCGGAGGTTGGGAACGCCTCTTATGCGCGGCGCGGGGCCGCACCCGACCGGCACGAAGCGTGGACCGCAATCACGGGCTGAGAGCCCCCCGGTTCGCCAGCGGCAGGATGTGCGCGTCGTATCGGGCAATCCGGCACCGCCACGTTGCCCGACCTGAGCGACATCGCCGGTATCGGCCCGGCCGGGGGGGCACTTGAGCAGGGGACGGAAAAAACGGCCGGAATCCCGTTTGCCCCCGACCGCATCAACGCCCGCCCCGCCCGCCGCGACGCCGCAAGAGGAGATTTGCTTGCCTGGGAAGGGGCGAACTGGTATCCCGGTTGTGGAGTTCCTCGCACGGAGAAACCGCTTGGTGAAAGGGCGACAGATGATCTCGGTGAGGCTTTGGGTCCTCGTGGGCCTGATCGGCATCGGCCCGGGCGCGTACGGGCAGGAACAGGGCCGCAAGATCGACATCTGCCCGTGGAAGGTCCCCGGCCAGTACGAGGCCACCGTCGAGATGGCCATGGACCAGGCCATGACCGTCGACGGGCAAGTCCAGCCCAAGCAGCGGATGGAGCAGATGCTGGTGACCCGGATCACGGTCGGCGAGCCCCGGCCCGACGGCGGCCGGGTCCTGGAGGTGGCCTTTACCCGCATCAAGCAGGTCGCCAAGCGGGGCGGGGAGACCCTCTCCTACGACTCGGACGGGGAGGAGGCCAAGCAGAACGAGCAGTTGGCCCAGGCCTACAAACCGTTGCTGGCGGTGAAGATGACGGTCGTGATCGGCCCGGACGGCCAGGTCGAGGAGGTCACCGGGCTGGAGGCGTTCTGGAAGAAGCTCGCCGAGGCGAACCCCGAGGCCGCCGAGACGATCAAGGAGATGCAGAAGCAGATGGGCGACTCGATGGTCAAAGAGGTGATCTCCAAGGGCAGGGAGCTGGTCCCCGCCGGGGGCGTGGTGGTGGGGCAGCCCTGGAAGAATGACCGGAAGGTCGCCGTGCCGTTCGTCGGCGAGGTGCGGCTGGTGCAGGACGGCGAGTTGACCAAGGTCGAGCGGACCAACGCCGGCGAGGTGGCGGTCATCGAATACAAGGGCAAGATGACGCTGCCGAAGAACGCCGGCGTGCAGGTGGGGGCGGTGTCGCTGAAGTTCTTGGCCTTTGAGATGCACCAGGAGGGGCAACTGCTGTACAACCTGGACGCCGGCCTGACCGATGCCTCGCTGACGCAGGAGGCGAAGATGGAGCTGTCCGGCAGGGACGAGCGGGGCAAGACGGTCGATATCGCCATCCGGCAGGAAGGCACGGTAAAGGTGTCCACCCGGAAGCTCGGACCGGCCACGGCCCCGACGAGCAAACCCGCCGGCGAGGGCGGGCGCCCGTAGCTTCTGCCTCTTCCTCGGTGCGTCGTATCTCGGATTTGCCTCGGAGTTGCGCTCGTCTACTTCTGTCCGGTCAGGTCCTTGATCCGGTTTTCGGCGAAGTGGACGTTGCTGGCGTTGAACTGCTCGTGCTGGATGACCTGGCGGTAGAGGGGCAGGGCCTTGCCCGGCTGGGCGAGGCGGAGGTCGTACGTCACGGCCGCCTGGAACCGCGCGGGCTTGAGCAGCTTCGGGTCCCACTCCCACGCCCGCTGGTACCAGCGGACGGCGCGGACGTCCTCGTCGAGGTACTCCTTGTAGATGTCCCCGATGTAGTAGGCGCTCTCGGCGATCCGCGTGCTGTCGGGGTAGCGGCGCACCAGCTCCAGGAACATCCCCAGCGCCTCCCGCTGCTTGGCGTAGTCGGTTACCAGGGGCAGGGGCTTGCCCGCCTTGTGGATCTGGAGGGCCTCGGTGAACAGGTCCTCGGCCTTCTGGCTGAACTCGGTGGGCCGGAGGGTGGCCGGCGGCACCTCCACGTGCAGGTAGTAGCTGTAGGCGCGGACCGGGTCGAACCGCTTCTGCACGTTGCGGACCAGGGCCAGGCGGAAGTTCCTGCCGGTGGTGCGGTAGTGTCCGGCCAGGGCGGCCAGGGCGTCCTTCCACTTGTCGCGGGCGGCCAGGACCGTCTCGACCAAGGCGGCCTCGGAGGCGCCCTGGACGTCCTGGCCCGCCGGCGGCGCCGGCGGGGTGATGCCCTCGTACCGCCAGGTCCGCGCGTCGGCGAGGTTCTTGATCTCGTTCTCCGCCCACATCTGCTTGTCGAAGGCGCCCACCCTCTCGTAGTAGGCGTGCAGGACGTTCAGGGCCTGGGTGTAGTCGACCTCGGCGGCCTGGAGGCGGCCGACGCCGGCAACCTCGGCCGCATCGTGCGGATCGACCACGACGTACTCGACCGGCCATCCGTCCGCGGTTACCGGCGGCGGGACCGGCACGTCGCAGCCGGCGAGCATCGCCGCCAGCACCAGCGCCGCGGCGGGAATCCATACCGTCTTGGGTCTTGCCTGTCGGGTCGCCATCGCTTGCTCCTTCCGCATCATTCAGCGGCTACCACTGTGCCTCGTCGAACGGCCCGGCTGGCCGGGCGCGCTTGGGTATGGGCAACGAGTCCACCACGGCCTCGGCCAGCGCCAGGTCGCTTCGCGTGGTGATCTTCACGTTTCGCGGGTCGCCCCGCACCACCGTCACCGTCTCGCCCAGGGCCTCGACCAGGGCCGCGTCGTCGGTGGCCGGCCCCGAGGCCCGCTCGTACGCCCGCTCCAGCAGGTCCCGGGCGAACACCTGGGGCGTCTGGGCCTCCCACAGCCCTGCCCGCTCGATCGTCTCGGTGATCCGGTCGTTTCGGTCCACCTTCTTGAGCGTGCCGTGGACGGGGTAGGCCAGGATGGCCGCGCCCGTCTTTTGGGCCGCCGCGAACACCGCGTCGATCCACAGGCTCGACACGCACGGGCGGACGGCGTCGTGGACGCAGACGAAGTCCGCCTCCGGCGGAATCGACGCCAGGGCGTTGCGGACCGAGTCAGTCCGCTCCGCGCCGCCGGGCGTCAGCTTGACGCCCATAAAGCCCAGGTTGGCGGCGAACCGCGTCTTGAGCATCTCCATGTCCTCGGCCGCCGCCACGAGCTGCACGCCCGCCACGTCGTCGCGGTTGACGAACAGCTCGATCGACCGGATGAACACCGGGCGGTCCTTGATCCACTCGAAGATCTTCTTGGTCCTGCCGCCGAAGCGCCGGGACGCCCCGGCCGCCGGGATGATCACGGCCACCTTCACGTGGGGCTCATTTGTCCTTGATGGCGGTGTCGCCGGGTCCGGCGGACCCGGTGGCCGGCGGGGCGTACGACTGGGCCAGGTAGCGGTGCTGCGCGCCGCCCCGGCCATCGACCACCAGGTCCCCCGGCGTGCACGCGGCCGGGAAATCGGCCGGCAGGGCCCGCTTCGGGCACTTCCACAGGACCGACTTGCCCAGGAACCCGCCGCCCTGGCTGTGGGGGATGATGTCCTGGATGACGAAGTGGCCGACCTGAAGGCCCTGGAAGGTGCGAACCGGCAGCCGGTGGTCGTCCGGGTTGGGCACCTGGATGTTTGTGGTGTACCGGGAGATGAACTCTGCCGGCGGGATCGTCGTGCCGGCGCACCCGCACGCCGCCGCTGCCAGCCACGTCCCCGCCGCGTACGCGGCGATTCGATATGCCGCCGTCATGATGTTCCCTTTCCTTCGGATCGACCTTGGCGCCCGCCCGCCGGCCGCGTGAGACCGTCTCGTCCGCGCCGCCGAGAGTCTACGCCAATCCCGACCGGGACGCAACTGCCGCGCGGGCGCAGTTTAGCGGTGCCGCCCACGGCGACCTCAAAGGCGGTCGTGCCGACCGCCGCTAAACGCCGTCCTGTCGGGTGGGGTCGGGAGCATGTA
>DASRZG010000184.1:0-5921 GCA_035686585.1 Phycisphaerae bacterium | reverse complement strand
AGCATGTCGCGCATCAGCCCCAGCAGCCGGACGGTCTCGGCCGGGTGCGGGGCGCCCCCGCCCGCCAGGCCGATCGTGCCGACGTGCAGGCCCCCCAGCATGATCCGCATCTCCGTCGCCGCCGGCACGGGCTCCTCCGGCCCGGCCAGCAGCGTCCCGTCGGGTGAGGAGATCCGCACGCCGACCCCGGCGACGTCCGCAAACACCGCCGCCAACTGCCGCAGCGTCTCGGCATCCAGATATTCGTTCAAATCCGCCATGGACAAGACATTATAGCCAACTGGCCACCTTTTGGAAGCATGCGGCTATGCCGGGGAACGAATCGTTTGATTGCGGATTTCGGATTGCGGATTGACAGGAAGAAGCAAGCACGCACCCAACCGCGTGCTGTTTGCTCTTCTGTTGCTGCTTCGGCGATTGACGGTTGAACCGGTGGACGGATTCCCTCTCCGCGCGAACGGCAAGTCGCCCCCCAGCGGGAGCGGGGGGTTCAAGACCTCGGGCAATGCGCGATCCTGACAAGTGGTAGCGCAAGGAACGATTCGACCGAACGGGAAGTTCATAACCCCCCGCTTCCGCTGGGGGGCGATGGTCAGTATGCACGGAGAGTCTCTTCTCAAATCCGCAATCCGCAATCCGCAATCCGCAATTGGTGCCCCCCGCCCGATCGGTTAGTATCCGCCCGTCAACGTCTGTCCGGTGGAAGGAATCACGATCATGGACGCCCCGAACATCGTCTTTGTCTTCGCCGATCAGCTTCGCTACGACGCCCTGGCCCATAACGGCAACCGCACCGTCCGCACGCCGCACCTGGACCGCCTGGCGGCCGAGGGGGTCGTCCTCGACCAGGCCTTCTCGTCGTGCCCGATCTGCTCGCCGTATCGCGGGCAGGTGCTGACGGGCAACTACTCCCACGTCAACGGCGTGGTCTGCAACGAGTACCGCCTGTTCGACAACCAGCGGACGCTGGCGCACCGGCTCGCCGAGCACGGCTACCGCGGCGTGTACGTCGGCAAGTGGCACCTCGGCCACGGGCCCTATCCCGAGCGGTGCCGGTACGGCTTCGACGATTTCCTCGCCTACAACTGCTCCCATCACTACTACCGCACCGCGTACTGGCGGAATGAGGCCGGGCCGTTCCGGATGGTCGAGTACGCCCCGCGGGCCGAGACCCGCCTGGCCATCGACTGGATCGCCCAGCACCGTCGCGACCACCCGGGCAGGCCGTTCCTGGCCATGCTGAGCTGGGGCCCGCCGCACTGGACCGGCGCGGGGCGGTCGGCGCGGGCCTATGGCGTGTACCCCCAGGAGTACGCCCTCTACGACCCCGCCCGCGTGGACGTGCCCGACAACGTACCCGTCCAGTTCCGCGACTTCGCCGCGCGCGAGCTGGCCGACTACTACGCCATGGTCACCAGCCTGGACGACCAGATGGGGGTGCTGCTGGCCGGGCTGGACCGGATGGGCCTGACGGGCGAGACCATCGTGTGCTTCTCCAGCGACCACGGCGACCACCTCAGCGCCCACGGCTACGGCAAGCCGGGCGATCCGTGGATGGACCCGACGATGTCGATGTCCAAGGCCACGCCGTACGAGGAGTCGATCCACATCCCGCTGATCGCCCGGGGCCCGGGCGTTGCCGGCGGAGGCCGGCGGTCGGAGGTGATGTTCAACTCCGTCGACGTCCTGCCGACGCTGATGGCCCTGGCCGGGGCGGCGGGGGCCGACGGGGTGCAGGGCAGGGACCTGTCCCACGCCTTCCGGGGCGTCGGCGGCGACGATCCCGATTCGGTCTACCTTCAGATCCTCGGCCCGGGCTGGCCGGACCGGGCCAAGGCGATCGGCCTGTGGCGCGGGGTGCGGACGGCCGATTTCACCTATGCCCGCTGGCACGACCGCGGCGGCAGGAGGGTGCTGTACGACCGCCGGAGCGACCCGCTGGAGATGCGAAACGTCGCCGCCGCCCCGGATTACGCCGAGGCGGCCCAGCGGCTGGAAGGGCGGCTGAAGCAGTGGATGGCCGAGACGGCCGACCCCTTCGACACCGGCGAGCGGATCGGCGAGACGGAGATGCTCAACCTGGGCCAGGCGTGCACCAGCCTGTGGGGCCACCAGAAGCTCCCGCCCGCCTACGCCCGCGCCATCGCGCCCCACTACGCCGGCTTCCGGACCGGCGAGCGGATCGACCCCGGTGCGGCGACTCAGTGAATCAAGGCGTCTACCGTGGGTGCCACAGGCTGCTTGCAGCCTGTGGGGGGAGGGGGCGGGTGCCTCCGACCGTCCCTCCCCCTGCCCGCACGGGCTGCAAGCAGCCCGTGGCACCCAGGTCCCGCTTGTCTTGGCGGCTCAGCCTCCAATCGAGATGGCTACGGGCGCAAAGAAAGGGACGCCCATGGGGGCGTCCTTTTTGTATGAATGCGCGTCCGCCGGTCAGGCTTTGCGGACGTTGACGGCCTTGGGGCCCTTGGGGCCTTGGGTCACCTCGAATTCGACTTCATCACCTTCGGCCAGGGTCTTGAACCCGTCGCCGTTGATGTCGCTGTAATGGACGAACGCGTCGGTGCCGTCGTCGGACGTGATGAAACCAAACCCCTTCGACTCGTTGAACCACTTCACCTTGCCGCTAGCCATGCCCTGGCTCCTTCAAAACGAGGGCATCGCGGGTTTGCAAGAGATGGGCGATGACACACACGGTAGGACCTGTGGACCCGTACGAAACGTGAAGCACCCCAAGCTCTCACCATGCCGAGAAATGCCGGCTCACCCTTGCAAACGCGCCCTGCCACCCCCCGCGGGCCGTGAAACGCTTCACCGCCTACCCGCGGGTTCGAACCACGCCGGTATTATCAGCACACTGGCCCATATCGTCAAGCGATATTCGGCCGGATTTCCCCTAAGTCCGTGCCGCTATGACGACTAGGCGCCGCTCACGGTCTCTGGGCGATCACCTCCAACGCGCTGAGAATCGGAGGCAGAGTCTTTGAATCCGTGGCGGCGGGGGCTAGTTCGAAGCTCAACGTGTCCCCGGCGGGGATGTCCTTGAGCTCCCTGATCACGGCGCGGCGCGGCCCGCCGGCTGCCTTGACGACGTCGAAGGCCTCCAGCACGCGCCGGCCCTGCAGGATCACGTCGAAGACCCTCCGCCCGGGAGGCACGTCCTCCAGCTCGGCGAAATGCAGCCTGACGGTGTAAGGGCGCGGCGGCATCGATCGCGCCCGGCCCAGTCCCAGCGGGAGGAAGTTCCGGCATCGCAGCCATCCGTCCGCCCCGGGTGGGCTGAGGCGGCTGTTGCCGGTCCTGACGTTGACGGTGAGCCGATCCCTGTCCAGCCCGGCCTGGGCGATGGTCTTCCACGGAATGGCCACCTCGGCAGTGAGGGCGCTGTCACCGGCCGAGACGGCGCCGCTCCAGGCGCCGTTCCAGGCGCTGCTCTCGTCGGCGCCGTCTTCCGTGCGGCAGCGGGCGTCGTACCGGGCCCCGGAGGCGGAAATGCCCAGGTGGACGTACCCACGGCCCGAGTCATCGGACAGGTACAGCTCCCAGGCGTCGTCCTGCCACACCGGGGCATCCGCACCGCGGGTCTTGGCGACCCACTTGGCCGTCTGCCCCCGGCGGTCGACCTTGGCCGGGCGGGTCAGCCCGGCGTACAGGGAGGCAGCGTCGTGGCGGAGGTAGACCTTCTCGCGCGCCCGCCCCGGCATGGTGGCGGAGGTCTCTCCGGCCCAGCAAGGCTCGTCGAGCTTGCCGTCCACGGTCGGGGCGGTGTCGGCGGGCAGGGAAACGGCCGAGCCGAGCGTGTTGACCTTCAACGCGAACCGGGCTGGGCCGCGGTAGCCGGAGGCGTAGATCCAGGGCCGATCGGTGCCGGCGATGGCGTTGCGGTCGGCGTTGAGGCGATAGGGCCCGGCGCCCGGTTCGCCGTGGATCTCCATGGGCAGGTCAAAGCACAGGGCGGCCGAGCCGGTCGCGGGCCTCGGACAGCCCAGCCACAGGTTGCCGTCGTCGCGACGGTCCCCGGGGGCGCCGAAGTTCAGGAAGGCGTGGCGGATGGCGCCGGCGGTTTCGACGGCCGGGAAGATCGCCCAATCCTCGTGGCGGCGGGTGGAGGCCGGAACCAACGCCAGGGAAGTCTGGAAGCTGTAGCTGCACCGGCAGCCGCTGCTGCCCTCCGGGACCAGCAGCAGCCCCAGGGCGGCGGTCATGCTCACGCCGCAGTTGGGCTTGACGCCGCCGAAGTTCCGCAGCCCGCTGTCGTCGGCGAGGTCCCAGATGCCCAGGGCGCCGGACCGGAAGAAGCGCGCCGTCTCCGAACAGACGTACCCCCCGCATCCGTAGGAGCGGTCGAGGTAATCCGTGGCGGTCGTCTCCCCGGTCAGGGGGTGGCGGTGGCTGGCCTTGCCGATCGGGCCGTAGTGCTGCCAGACGTGGGTGGGACGCCTCCCCGCACGCGCCGCCGCCGGCAAGTCGTCTGCGCCGCCGGTCGCCCGGTCGAACGCTTCGCTCCCGCCGGCGTCGCCGGCCGAATCGGCCGAGACGGACACGGTCGCCCAGCCGCTATTGACGATGTGGGCGCCGGCGTCGGCGAACAGGTACTTGCGGATGGGTTCGGCCTTGGAGTAAGGGCCCGGATCGTCGCAGGCGTTCAGGGCGACGCCGAAGCCGAACGTCTCGGGCCTGGCGCCCAGGAGCCGGGCCAACTCGTCCCAGGCCAGGTCCACCGTGGCCTCAAAGCCCGTTGGCGTCCGCCGGGTGGTGAGCTTCACATCGGGGCCTGCCGGTCCGGTGCAGGCGCCGCCCAGGTCCGGCTGCTTCGCGTCGGCGGGCGGGGCGACGACCACGTTGAACGTGCCCCGTCCGTACATGCCGAACCGCTCCGAGGGCGGGCGGAAGTCGAAGAACAGCTCCCAGAAATCGCTGCGCACGTGGTCCCACCCCCAGTACTTGAGATGGCCGTTGTACTTCCACGGATGGATCAACTTGCCGTCGACGCTGGTCAGGTCGATTCGCAGGCCCGTTTCCGTCCGGCGGATCGAGACGGTCCCCCATCGGCCGGGGGCCACGTCGATCCGGAACGTCTCGGGCTTCTCCAGGGAGATCCGCTTCGCCGGCGGCTTGAGTCCGTAGTACCGGGTCGTCTCGCCGGTGGCGGCGTCCAGTTGGACCGTTCCAGCGGCGGTGAGGAGGTAGAGGGAGTTGTCGTCGGCGGCGATGTCCTTCAGGGCGATCATGGTGATGCCGGTCGGGTCGTCGGGGTCGATCTGCCAGGACACGCGGCGGTCCCACAGTTCCGAGCCGTTGTACGCGTCGACGGCGATGAGGCGGTTCCGGCCGACGACAAACAGCCTGCCGTTGGCGGCCAGGGGCATCATGGAGGGCTTGTGCCGGTCGACCATTCGCGCGGGCCCGGGCTCGCCGAACCACAGCAGTTCCAGGGGCCAGCGGACGAGGCCGTCGGCCTGGCGGCCCGCATCCCAATCCATCGCGCCGGGCAGCTTGGGGCGGACGACCACGACGCCCTGGCCGTCCTGGCGGATCGGGTCGGCGCCGATGCCGCCCTGGTCGAGCCAGTCTCTGCCGGCCTGGGCGGGGACGCCGGCAAACGCCATGACGCCCCCGCACGGCCTGAGGTGGCGGTACAGCTCCGCGGCGGGTCGTTTCAGTGCGGCCGGACCGACGACGACCAGGTTGGCGAAGTAGGGCGGCAGGGGCGGGGGTTCCTCCGCCCCGGCGGCGATGACGGCGATGCGCGAGCCGTACAGGCGGGTCGAGGCGGCCAGACGGCGGCGCTGCCGGCCCGCCTCGTCCGGATCGGGCAGGACGCTGATGACGTGCAGCCCGGTCCGCCGGGCGAGTGCCTCGGCCAGTCGCGTCTCGGTGAGGCCGATCAGGAGGGCGTAGCCGGCGGTGGCGTTGGTTCGCCG
>DASRZG010000183.1:0-5125 GCA_035686585.1 Phycisphaerae bacterium | reverse complement strand
TCCCAGTTCCCCGTTCCCGGTTCCCCGTTCCCGGTTCCCCGTTCCCCGTTCCCGGTTCCCCGTTCCCCGTTCCCCGTTCCCAGTTCCGCGTTCCCGGTTCCCCGTTCCCGGTTCCCCGTTCCCGGTTCCCCGTTCCCCGTTCCCCGTTCCCCGTTCCCGGTTCCCGGTTCCCGGTTCCCCGTTCCCTCGGGGGACGGTTGTCCTCAACTGCGAAGGGTCAGTACGACCGCGACGGCGGTGAGGGCGACGGCGGTGGCGACGGCGATGAGGAAGCCCCTCTGGACGCTGGTTCGCTTGGCGTAGGCGCCCATGGCGGCGGGGATGGTGGCCGAGCCGATACCGCCGATGGCAAAGAGCAGGCCGACGGCGCGGCCGTGCAGGGACGGGTCGACGTGGCCGAGCAGGACGGCCATGATGGTGGGGTAGATCGGCCCGTAGACCACGCCGGCGGCGATGACCATGGCGACGGCCATCGCCCGCCCGCGGGCCCAGACCATGCCGGAGAGGGCCACGGCGGCGCCCGCGGCGGAGACGAGGATCACGATCGTCTCGCTGCCGGGTGGCAGGTCCAGCGCGCGGGCGCCGAGGGCCGTGGCGAGCCTCGAAGCGGTAAACGCCAGCCAGAAGGCCGACAGCAGCCCGCTGGCGGCCGACTCCCCGAGCCCCTTGTCGCCGAGGTAGGTTGTGGTCCAGGCGCCGGTGGCGGCCTCCAGCGGGCCGTAGAACAGCAGGGCGAGCGTGCACAGCCACAGGACGGGGTTGGTCAGCAGGCTGGTCAGGCCGGGCGCGGCGCGGGTGGCCGGGCCGGTGGCCGACGGCTCGGCCGGCGCCACGGTCAGCGTCGAGAAGTCCGCCGCGCCCCCGAGGACGCCGATCGCCAGCACGAGTGCCGCCAGGACGAGCAGGGCCTTGGAGAGCCCGATGCGTTGCAGGAGGAACCGGACGGCCAGCGGGGTGGCGAAGGCCCCGGCGCCGAAGTAGAAGCACGCCAGGTTCATGGCGTAGGTTTCCGAGCCGCCGAAGGCCATAACGGCGATGGGGTTGATCACGTTGACCAGGGCGGCCCAGGCGGCGCTGAGGAGCAGCACGGCGACCACGGCGGCCAGGTACGTGCCGGCCGCCCCCAGCACGACGAGACTGACGGCCATCAGGGCGCAGCCGCCGAGGACGACCGGCTGCTTGCCGACCAGGTCGGTCAGGAAGCCCGCCGACAGGATGACGGGGATCATGGCGATGGCGAACATGGAGATCAGCCCGCCGACGCGGGCCTCGTCCATCTGGAGCTTCCGGGCGAGGGCCACCTTCACACTGCCGAGCAGGGCGACGCCCATCCCGGTGGCGACAAGGATCGCGATCGTCATCGGCTGCACGAGGCTCATTGTCGGTCTCCCTTCAGGTATCCGGTGTCGGGGCGGCGACGGCGAAAGGCACTATACAGGACATCGGACGAGCAGAACAGGGCCCGGCTGCGCGGACCGGCGCGCGGTTTTCCCCGCAGGGGACAGGACGCACGCTTCACGCGGAGCGGCGGCGTGTCGCCGCCGTGCCGTTTCCCCCGCAGGGGACAGAACGCACGCGGTGCGTGTGGGAAACAGCCCCGCCCCGACACGGGGCGGCTCCGACGACAATACGCAAAATAGTTTCAGCAAGATAGTTATGGAGATTCTCAACGCCGATGTGAACCGGGAAAAGGCGGTTTCAGGTACACGACTGGTGCACGCTTGCCCTGAGCGGAGCCGAAGGCCCTGAGCGTTCCGAAGGGTCGAAGGGCGGCTGGCGTGGGCTAATAGGTCCTCCCGAAGTCGCGTTCTTGGGACCCGTTCCCCGTTCCCCGTTCCCGCCCCCCCGGGGGCGCCGGGAAAAAGTTGAAAAAAATCTGAGCTTGCTTTCCCAACCGGGGCTCTGAGATGTCCATATATATAGGGAGGCCGCGCGCGGCCTTCTGGGGGAGAATTCCCCGTAAGTCTATTTTCAGAAGCCAGTAGTCTCCGCTTTCGCCGGCGGGCCGGCGGGAGCCCCGTCGCCCGGGCAGCGGGGCGAGCTGCCGGCCGGGGCGTCGCGGCGGGTGACGATGGCACGCCACGCCGGGAGAACCGAAGGATGCCGGCCGGGAAGATCGTGCCAGACGGGCAGCCCCCCGCGATGTCCGCCGTCTGGCGACGGCATGCAGGATGGGCGCTGGCGGGGCGGTTCCGTCCGCGCGGGCGGTTCACAATGGGACGAAAACGCAACAGTCGTTGTCTAAAATAGTTATGTGATTTTCTCGGGCAATGTGAACCCTCGAAAACGCGGATTCAGGTACACAGTAGTTCACATTTCCGCAGGTCGGCCGGTGTTGCGGTCTGGAGCGTTCGGGGTATAGTATCCGGCGTCCCTTTGGGCGGGGCCAGCAGAAGGAGACCGGAGATGGACGCCCTTCGAGACACTCAGGTCATGAGCTGGACGCGGACCGCCTGCCTCGCGATCGTTGCCCTCGGATCGCTCGGGGCCTCAGGGGCCGAGGAGGCCAGGCGGCCGGCCGAGACGCCCCAGGGCTTCGGGGCCGTCTCCAAGGGCGGCAAGGGGGGCAGGGCGATCGCGGTGACCACGCTGAACGACAGCGGCGCCGGCAGCCTTCGCGAGGCCCTGACCGCCCGGGGACCGCGCGTGATCCGCTTCGCGGTCGAGGGCACGATCGCGCTGAAGAGCCCTCTGCGCGTGACCGAGGGGCGCGTGACGATCGACGGCTCGACGGCGCCCGGCAAGGGCATCACCCTGCTGCACCACGGCATCCACTTTGTCGGCGACTGCGACGACATCATCGTCCGCCACCTCCGCATTCGCGTCACGACGGGCGGCAACTCGGGCGACGGCCTGCTTCTCTGGGGCAGGAAGGGCGGCACGGTCGAACGGGTCCTCGTGGACCACTGCTCGATCATGGGCGCCACGGACGAGAACGTCGACACGTGGGGCAAGGTGCGAGACGTCACCGTCCAGTGGACGATCATCGCCGAGGGCCGACGTCCCCATAGCTTGGGGTGGCTCTCGGGCGCCGGCTCCGACCGCGTCACCATCCACCACTGCCTCTTCGCACACAACGCGGACCGGAGCCCCCGGGTCCAGGGCGGCCTCTACGACGTGGTGAACAACGTCGTCTACAACTGGAGCCACCACAACGCCGCCAAGTTCGGCGAAGGCGCGCGCGTGAACTTCGTCAACAACGCCTTCATCCCCGGGCCGCAATCGACCGCCAACCAGGGCTGCATCCTCCCGGAAGACCCCGCCAAGGGCACGAAGGTGTACCTGGCGGGCAACATCGGGCCGTTCACCCCCACCGGCGCCGAGGAGCAGTGGCTCAACGTGACCCACTGGGAGCGGGCCGGCGACAAGTGGATCAAGCACCGTCCGGCCCCCAAGGGCTTGCGGGCCTCCAAGGCCTTCGCCGCGAAGGCGGTCACCACGCAATCCGCCAAGCAGGCCTATGACCTGGTGCTTGCCCGCGCCGGGGCCAGCGTGCGCGACGCCGACGACCTGCGGGTTATCAAGGAGGTCAAGGCACGAACCGGCCGGATCGGACGCGGCCCCTGAGCTTGCCGAAGGGCGTCGGAGCGTACCCGGTCGGTACCCTCCCGTTGGTCAACAGCCCGATCGCGGCCGGGCGGGTGACGCTAGCCTTCTCGTCCCGCCAGCAGCGACTCGGCGGCGCGGAGGCCGTCGATGGCGCTGGTGACGATTCCGCCGGCGTAGCCTGCTCCTTCGCCGACGGGATACACCCCGCGCGCCGAAGGCGATTGGAACGAGTCGTCGCGCGGGATGCGTACCGGGCTGGAGCTGCGTGTTTCCGCGCCGTAGACCATGCACCGCTCCACGGCCACCTTCCGCATTTGGCGCATCATGGGCGGCACGGCCTCCAGAAGGGTCTGGCTGACGCAATCGGGCAGGGCCGCGTGCAGGTCTGCCGCGACGGCTCGCAGAGGCGGGCGCTCCGGCGGCACCGACTGGGGCGTTCGCCGGGCCAGGAAGTCCCCCAGCGTGCAGGCAGGCAGCGAGAAGTCAGACCCGCCCGCCTGGAACGTCTTGGCCTCGATCTCGCCCTGCCAGGCGATGCCGGCCAGCGGCTCGGCGGCAGAGCCGCCAAAGTCGCCCGCCTCGATCGGCACCAGGAAGGCCGCATTGCCATACCCGCTGGCGCGATGCGACAGGCTCATGCCGTTGGTCGTCAGCATTCCCGGCGAGGACGCGCAGGCGATGACCAGGCCGCCGGGACACATGCAGAAGGAGTAGCAGGCCCGTGCCCGGCCTTGCGGTCGGCGCGTGAGGCGGAAGCTGGCCGCCCCCAGGCACCGATGCCCGGCGGAAGGGCCGAACTGCGACTGGTCGATCTGCCGCTGGGGCGCCTCGATGCGGACACCTACCGCGAAAGGTTTCGGCGTCAGCGCCACACCGGCGAGGTGAAGCATTGGGTAGACGTCGCGGGCGCTTTGCCCGGTCGCCAGCAGGCAGTGTCGCGTCGCGATCCGCTGCCCGTTGACGATCAGGGCGGTCAGTTGACCGCTATCCAGCTCCAGGCCCTCCAGGCAGCTGTGGAAACGCACCTGCCCGCCCTTGGCAAGGATCAGCTCGCGCAGGTTCGGCACGATCTGGCGCAGGCGATCGGTTCCCAGGTGCGGCTCGGCGTCGATGAGGATGGACGCGTCGGCCCCGCACTGCACCAGCAGCTCCAGGACGGTCCGCATGGGGCCGCGGAGCTTGCTCTGCGTTGTCAGTTTGCCGTCGGAGTACAGGCCGGCCCCGCCCTCGCCGAACAGGACATTGTCCTCGCCGTCGAGTACGCCCTGCGACCAGAACCGCGCCACGGTGCGGTGTCGCTCCTGCACCGGCGCGCCGCGCTCGACCAGAATCGGCTGCAATCCGTCCTCGGCCAGTCGCCAGGCGGCGAGCAGGCCGGCCGGCCCCGCGCCGACCACCACCGGAGGATCGGGCAGCGACGGCCGGGAAGGGGCGGCTTGGATCGCTGCCAGGGCCGGCGGGGCCGAATCGGGAACGATCTCGATCCCCGTCAGGTTCTCCCAGGCCGCCGGAGTTGGCGCGCCGGATGGATCCGGCAGTTCCACGTCGACAGCCAGCCTGAAGCATACCGCCCCGC
>DASRZG010000182.1:0-4713 GCA_035686585.1 Phycisphaerae bacterium | reverse complement strand
GTTGCGATGGTGGCCAGGTCATCGGGCGTCAGCCCGCCACCCTTGGCCTCGGCCGCGGCGAAGATCGCTTCGTTCGCGGCGTGGCATGCGTTCCGTTGCTCGGTGAGAGCCTTGGTGTCCATTGCTTGCTCCACAGGGTTGGCCGACGTTCGGCCCGTCCTGGGGAGCGCAAGAAAAAGGCACGCGCCGTCGGCAATATTTCTATTGCTGGCAGTCCGTGCCGCGTTCTCGCTGGCTCTTCCTGTCGTCTCACCTCCTCGGCTGGGCGGCTCTGCGTCCTACGCCGGGGAGGCGGGCTCCCATCACTCTATGTCAAGTTTACGCATGCGAGGCGGGGCGTGTCAAGACTTGAACTTCGTTTTTCTGGCTCGCGTGCCGGGCCTTCGCGATCGCCCCCGCGTCTTCCGCCGCCAGGGCCGCCTGCATCTCGGCCAGCGTCACGCCGAAGGATTGCACCGCGTCGATCAGCCCGGCCTTCAGGGCCTTGGCCGCGATCATCACCCGCCCATCCGCCGCACCCTCGCCCAGCTTCAGGGCCAGCCGGCGGGAGGAATTGATGTGGTCCACGAACTGCTCGCCCAGATCGTCGATCACCGTCTGCTCCGCGGCAAGCTGGCCCTTCGTCACGGGGGCGCCGGGGATGCCGGTGCCCTTGTTCTCGCCGGTGCTCAGGACGTGAACCTCGACGCCCAGCTTGTCGGCCATGCCGCTGCTGTCTTCGAGTACCATCACACAACCGATGGACCCGAGGATCGCGTTGCGGTTCGCCGTGATCCGCTCCGCACCCGCGGCGACGTAGTAGGCCCCGCTGGCCCCGGTGTCGTCGACGTGAGCCCACACCGGCTTGACCGTGCCCGCCCGGGCCACGTCGTCGGCAAGGTCGACCGTGCCCGCCACGGTCCCGCCGGGGCTGTCAATGGCCATCAGGATCGCTCGCACCTTGTCGTCGGCCATCGCCGCCCGTAGGGCCTGCCGCGTGCGGATCGTGCTCGTGCCGCCGAAGCTCGACTCGCCCTTTGTCATCTGCCCGATCACGCTGATCTTGGCGACGGACCCGTACATCGTGAAGCCCAGCCCGTCCGCCGGCTCGCCCGCCGGGGGCTTCGCCACCGCCGCCGCCGGGCCGATCAGCCCGCTACGGTACGCCGACAGGGCCTGATTCAGCCACGACGGCAGAACCCACCAGGGGCCGAAGTGCTGGGCTGCGCATTTCATTTCAGTCTGGGTCATACCGTCACCTCGTCAGCTTGGGCCGCTCGGGCCAGGTCTTCCGTAAGTTGCACAGCCGCCTCGCCAGGCCGGGCGATGAGCCAGGCCGCGCAGGCCGCCGACACGTCGCCCGCCGCGAAGGCAGTCAGCAGATCCGCGCGCGACCGCTCGCAATGCTTCGAGGCGTACGCCATCGCCGCCGAGTTCGCCGCCGCGTACACCTGGATGGTCCCGAGCCCGGACAGCAACTCCGCCAGGGCATCGGCAGGCGTCCGCATCGTCTCCGCTACGTAGCCCTGGTGCTTCGAGTAGAACTCATCCATCCAGCCGAGGAAGCCCGCCGGGGCCTCCGCGTATCGCTTGGCCGCACGTTCCGCCGCGATCACTTCTTTCCGCAGCACCGTTTCGCACGCCACCGCGAACAGCCGGGCCGTCGACTTCTTCAGGGCCTCGACCTTCTCGTCGTCCGGCTCGCCGGCGTCCGGTTCGGCTTGCTCCTTGCCTACCGCTCCGGGGGGGCCCATCGCCAGGACGGGCGGCGGCTCCGGTTCCTTCGCCGCATCTTCGAGGCGCTGCATGTTCATGGGCACCAGCCGCAACTTGCCCTCCGGCCCGCCGATGGGGTTCATGTCCTCCAGGGCCCTCAGTTCGTCAACGTCCACCACGCCGAGGTCGCGCAGCTGGCGGTAGAAGATCACCCGGCTTTTCGGGTCTCCCCGGAAGGGCAAGGCGTTCAGGTTGAGCCGCGTGAACCGGCCGCTCCGCGCCCCCCCGACGATCAGCTTGCGGTCGGCCTCCTCTTCCATCCGGGCCGTCCATGGCGCCATCGTGTCGGTTGCGAACTCCGTGTTCTGCTCGCCCAGGTTGGCCCACGTCGCCCGGTTCAAGTGGGAGACCTTGTGCGGCGGCATCCGGAACCATCTGCACACGTCGGGGACTTGGAACTCCCGCGTCTCCAAGAACTGGGCGTCCTCCGGAGGCGTCCCGATCTGCTCCCACTTCATCGCGTCTTCGAGGATCAACAGCCGGTGCTGATTGCTCGGGCCGTCGCGGTACTTCCTGACGGACTCGCGCAGGCGTTCCTCGGCCGGCGCCGTCAGTGTTTGCGGGTGCGTGATGACGGCGCCTGGCGAGGTCCCGTTGCCGAAGAACGACGAGCCGTACTGCTCCGCCGCCTTCGCCAGCCCGATGCTTTCGCGGGCCTTCCGGGCGACCGAATAGCCTACCAGTCCGTCGTACCCCGGCCCGTGCAGGTGGTACATGTCCGCCGCCGGGATGCCCGTGTGTGTCCCGTCCGGGTTCGCCACGTCGTACACCATCGCCCCGTCCAGGCGGACGGCCTGGACGTTGTGTGCCCCGATGGGCCACAAGGCCAGCGGCGTTCCGTTCGCCGCCCTTGCGATCTCGGCGTACCCGTTGCCCCAGTTCGCGGCCCAGGCCACCATCACCTCCTTGAACGAGTACGGCCCCATCTCCGGGTTGGGCTCGACGTGAAGCAGAATCTCCGCCGGGTCATCCGGGACCGGCTTGCGGCCCCCGTCCGCCTGCCGCTCGAAGACGTGCCACGGCAGAAGGGCCGCCGTCTCGCTCAGGACCCGGATGCAGGCCCAGTACGTCGACAGGCTCAGGACGCTGTGCTCGTTGACCACCACGCCCGCCGCCGTGCGGTCCATGCCCCAGGTCGCACTGCGGGCGCCGGGCACGTCGGGTTTCGTACGTCTCACGATTCGATCCAAAAGGGCCATCACGTACTCCCGAGTCCGACGACGAGAAAGGCGGCGCCGAGGGCGATGCAGCCCGCCGGCCAGTAGATGCTCCAGACGCCGAAGACCACCAGGGCCATGCCGGCGATTATTGCGGCTTTCAGTGCGATGGTTCTCATTGCCCGCTCCATCGGTCATACGGTTCCACGGCCAGCCCGCCGGCCGCCGCGAAGGCATCCCGGTCGGCCCGCACGCCGAACAGGTGGAGGGCGTACCCGCCCCACCCGGCCCCGAGGTACTTCCGGCCAAGCGTCCCGTCAACGTCCGGGAGTTCCGCCATGCCCTCGCCGAGCTGCAGGCGGTAGCTGTACTCCATCGCGTGGGCCAGTTGCGGCAGGGACCGGCTCTGGGCGGCCTCCGCGGCCACCAGGCCGGCGTAGGCGATCCCGTCCAGGTCTCGGCCCTTCCCGGCGATTGAGGCCGTCTGGTGGCCGTTTCCGGCCTTCTGGATGGCCATGCGGCCGGCCAGCCAGTCGCCGGGGTCCCGCATCTCCAGCCGGGGGCGGGGCCCGGACTGCCACACGCACATGCCCGTCTCGGCCTGTACGGCGGGATCTTGCCAGCCGACGCCCGCGGCCAGCTCGGCCTCTACGGGGTCCTGGCCCTGCAGGGCCGCCCAGGCGGCGGACCCGCCCAGCCCGGAGCCGGGGGCGAGCCAGTTGTCTTGCAACGACAGGCCCGGCGTGATCGCACAGTTGACGATCCGCCCGCCCTCGCGGGCGCAGGCGGGCACGTCCAGCCACCCGCCGGCGAAGTCCACCCGGAGGGGCACCCACTCCGGCGCCCGGCATCGCCGCCGGATCTCCGTGGTGGTGATCGGCTCGCCGTCGAAAGTCTTCCGCAGCACGACGTACTGGCAGTCCGTCCCGCGGACCAGCTCGCACTTCTCGGGCCCGTACGGATCGTCCCCCGCCACGGCCAGGACTGACGGCCGCAACGCACGGAACGCCGGCAGGAAGTCCAGGCCCGGGGGCCCGACCTCGCCGATCCACACCTCGTCAACGCACGCCAGGGCCCGCAAGACCGCCGCCTTGTGGGCCTCCGGCATGGCCGGACAGCGGCCCTTGTGCTGGGCCAGGCTCTCGTCACCCGCCACCGACACCACCAGACGGTCGCCCAACGCCCGGGCGTCCCGCAAGAACTGGACGTGCCCGCCGTGAATCACATCGAAGCAGCCTGAGACAAGGACCGTTTTCATTCCTTCGCCTTCGCGGCCGGGGCCGCAGACGACTTCGCCAGGAACGTCACGTACGCCTGGTCGACCAGCGTCACCGCCCCGAATGACCAGATCGTGCAGTCAACCGCCTGGCCAGCGATCTCGGGGTACAGCAGCCGAAGGCCGGCGAGCGCAATGACGATCACCGCCAGAATCGCCCGCCGGCCCCAGCCCGTCGCATACCACGCCTTCGTCGTTTCCGCCACGTCCGCCATCGCGTTACGTTCCGCCGGCGCCCGGGCCGCTCATCTCCGCCTGCGGGCTCGAATCCGGCATATCCGTCGGCTCGGTAGGGCGGATGAAGTTCTCCAGCAGATTGCGGGTCCGCTGGATCAGGTCGGTCAGCCGCTTGCTGTCGTGGATCTGCAAGCCACCCACCAGTCGGGCGGATTCGGCGTTCCGCAACGACAGCCCGGTGATATGCAGCATTCGCAGCAGAGCGTTGCACGACTCGTTCTCGACCTGCGCGAACTCCGGCCAGTCCGGCAGGATGATCGGGTACGGGCTCGCCTCCGGGGCGTCTAC
>DASRZG010000181.1:0-3723 GCA_035686585.1 Phycisphaerae bacterium | reverse complement strand
GACACGCATGAAACAGCTTATCCACAGCCGTCCCGACAGGCGTGGACGAAGCACCTCGAAGATGGTGGTGGGAGGCAGAGGTCCCTAGAATCGCGTGCCGCGGACTTCCCTGGTGATCTGCTCAATGGCGGTGTGCAGGCCGAGGTCCTCGCGGCGGAGGGATTCGATGGTGCGGTTAGCGTGCAGGACCGTGGTGTGATCTCGGCCGCCGAAGTACCCGCCGATCTCCTCGAGGCTGTGGCGGGTGAGGTGGCGGGCGAGGTACATGCACACCTGCCTGGGCAGGCTGATGGACTTGCTGCGTTTGCGGCTCTGGAGGTCGGCCAGACGGACGCCGAAGCGCTTGATGACCGCCTCGATGATCTGCTCGATGGTGACCTCCCGGGCCCGGGCGGGTGCATCCAGGCCCAGGGCCTCTTGCGCCAGGGCCAGATCGATCCGCCGGTTCAGAACCTGCGCCAGCATCGAGACCTTGGTGATCGCCCCCTCCAGCTCGCGGGCATTGGAGTCGATGGTGCCGGCAATAAGGCAGACGACATCCTCGGGCAGCTGCACGCCGCGGGCGGTGGACTTCTTACGCAGGATGGCCACGCGGGTCTCGTAGGCGGGCCGGTCGATGCCGGCGACCAGGCCCCAGTTGAATCGGCTGACGAGGCGTTCCTCGAGCTGGGGGATCTCCGCCGGGGGTCGGTCGCAGGACAGAATGATCTGCCGGTGCGACTGGTACAGCGTGTTGAAGGTGTGGAAGAACTCCTCCTGGGTCTGTTCGTGCTTGGAGAGGAAATGGACGTCGTCGATGACCAGCAGGTCAGCGTGGCGGTACCGGTACCGGAAGTCGTGGAGCTTGCCCAGCTCGATCGCCTCGATCAGGTGGTTGATAAAGGTCTCACACGACAGGAAGACGATCCGGGCGGCCGAGCGGGCGATGATTCCATGGCAGATGGCTTGGAGCAGGTGGGTCTTGCCCAGCCCGGCGGCGCCGTGGATGAACAGGGGGTTGTAGGCCTGGCCGGGGGACTCCGCCACGGCCAGGCAGGCGGCCTGCGCCAGCCGGTTGCATGGGCCGGTGACGAAGCTGTCGAACGTGTAGTCCTCGCTCAGCGCCGGTTCCTGGACCGCGCCGGTGGGCTCGTCGGCGCCGGTGGTCCCGGCCAGGAAGCAGACCGTCACCAGGCGCCCGGTGGCGGCCTGGGCGGCCTCGGTGAACAAGTGCGTCGCCCGCTGCTGGCAATACCCCTGCTCCCGTGGGCCGGGGGTCCGAATCTCCAGCAGCCCGTGCTCCAGGGCGACCGGTTCAAGCTGGGCGAACCACGGGCGGATCACCGCTCCACCCCGGGCGATTACGTGTTGAATCATGTCCTGCCAGAGCTGCGTGTCGACCGTGCTCAACACACAAATCCCTTTATGTTATCGCGGCACCCGGCCGCGCAAAGTCCATCCGACGCGATGCAAGGGCAACTGAAAACATCGAATCGTCCGTGGAGTGATGATGAAGAAACGCCGTGCGTGCGTCGTCCTCCGTGACGCCGTAGAGAAGATATCGCCGTGCGGGGAAACGGTCAAACGGAAAACTCAAAATGGTCGCCGGCGCCCGTCGCGCCAGCCCCTTCGGGGGGCTATGGCCCGTCGCCGGGAGCCAGTTGCGTCAGGTAGAGCTGGCGGTACAGGTCGCACCGCTCGATCAGCTCGGCGTGGGGCCCGATGTCGACGATGCGCCCGGCGTCCATCACCACGATCCGGTCGGCGGCAATGAAGGTGGAGAACCTGTGGGCAATCAGCAGCGTCGTCCGCCCGCGGACGAACTCGGCCATCGCCTGGGTAATCCGCCGCTCGGACTCCGGGTCGACCTGGCTCATGGCCTCATCGAAGATCAGGATGGCGGGGTCACGGAGGATCGCCCGGGCGATGGAGATCCGCTGCCTCTGCCCGCCGGAGAGGGTTGCCCCGTGCTCGCCGACCATGGTGTCGTACCCGTCGGGCAGGTCGCGGATGAACTCGTCGACAAAGGCCTTGCGGGCGGCGTCGAGAATCTGCTCGGTGCGGGGTCGGCGAAGCCCGTAGGCGATGTTCTCGGCCACGGTGGCGTGGAACAGGACGGTCTCCTGGGTGACCAGGCCGATCTGGCGTCGCAGGGAGCGGAGGGAGTGCTGGGAGATGTCGTTGCCGTCAATAAGGACCGTTCCGGCCGTCGGGTCGATCAGGCGGGGGACCAGCGAGACCAAGGTGGTCTTGCCCGAGCCGTTGGGGCCGACGATGGCGAGCAGCTCACCCGCCCGAACGACCAGGCGGAGGTCCTTCAGCGCGTGGTCGGAGGCGCTGGGGTAGCGGAAGCTCACGTCGCGGAACTCGATGCTGTCGGCGTGAATGGGCAGGGCCGGGGCGTTGAGGACGCGGGGCTCCTGGGGCTCGTCCCGCAGCTGGAAGATCCGCGCGGCGGCGGCCTCGGCCCGCTGGAAGCGGGTGGCGACCTTGGCGAGCTTGCGGACGGGGTCGAACATCGCCGCCAGGCACGCCATCAGCGCCAGGAAGCGGTCCCCGGTCATGCCGTGCAGATCGTTGAACACCCAGTACCCCGCCAGGGCGGCGGCGCCCATGGCGGCACACATGCCCATCGCCTCGACCGCCGGGGCGGTGGCCGCATCGATCCGCGCCATCCGCCGCTGCTGCTTGAGCAGGGCGCGGTTGGTCCGGAGGAACCGCCGCCGCTCGCTGGCCTCCATGGTGTAGGCCTTCACCACGCGGATGCCGGTGAGGGTCCCCTCCAGCACCCCCAGGATGGTGGACCAACTTTCCAGCGCGCGCCGCGACGCCCGGCGCATCCGCTTGCCCAGCTTGCGGATCAGCCAGAAGGCCGGGGGTCCCGCCACCATCGCCAGCAGCGTCAGTTCCCAGGAAATCCCCAACGCCACCACCACCGACGCCGTCGCCTTCGCCGGCTCGACCAGTGTCTTGCCGAACAGCGTCACCTGCCCGTGCCCCAGCTCGGCCGTGTCCTGGACAAACCGGCTCATCGTGTCCGAGACGCCCTTTTCGCTGAAGAACGTTGTCGGCAGGCGAAGCACTACCCCGTAGCACTCGCTGCGGATATCCAGGATCGCCCGGAAGATCGTCGTCTCGACCATGTACTCCTGGAAGAACCGCAGCAGGTCCCTCAGCAGCGTGATGCCGATGCTGACCAGAAGCAGGTGCAGCAGGATGTGGAACCGGTCCGCGTTGGACTGTGGGGAGGGGAGGAGGCCGGCGACCCAGCCCAGCAGGCCAGCGGACGCGCCGACCGTGCCCGGGTCCAGGGCAATCGTCACCCCCCGGTCGTCCGTCGCCGCGGGATCGTATACCCGCAGCGCCAACGGGCCGGTGCTGGCGGCAATCCGCCGGGCGAGCTCGTCGGCCCGAAGGTGCCGGTCCGGATCGCCCTCCTCCCCCGCGCCCAGGCCGATGATCCAGAGGTCCCTGTTCAGCCCCGCCTTCCTGGCCGGGCCCTTGCGATAGGGCCGGCCGACCCGCAGCACATCCGACAGCTCCGACTTTTCGACCGGGTACCCCGCCGGCACGCGGTCGACGCTAAGGGCGGCGCCGAGCTTGTCCTGGGCGATCGACATCCACGCCCACCCGTGCAGGCCCTCGTCGCTGAGGAGGATCTTCACCCCGGGCAGCAGCATCGCCAGCCCGCCGCCCCACAGCCCGGCGATCACCAGCACGCACGCGCACGCCACCGCCAGCCGG